>CAZTIJ010000075.1:0-4457 GCA_964613365.1 uncultured Clostridiaceae bacterium
TTTCTTAAGTCTCAATTATTATAACATAAGGCGCTCCTCTAGAAAATCCGCTTTCCCGTTTAATTCCGGATTTATACAAAAACCACAAAACACTTCCCCCCATCCCAGGGCACAACTGTCCATGGTACGAAGGGAAGCATTTTAATCATTCGGTATTAGACCAACCAAATCCGCAGTGATTACTGCTGAAAGAAGGATCGTGGGAAGTCCGCTTCCCGGGTGTGTGCTTCCCCCTACCAAGTATAAATTCTTTACGTCCTGATTGCGGTTATGGGGTCTGTAATAGAGCATTTGTGACATATTATGGGACAGGCTGAAGGCTGCCCCGTTGTATAGATCCATTTCCTCTTCCCAATCCCAAGGGGTAAAAATCCGTTCCACTTCAATGGCCTTTCTTAAATTCTTATATCCCCCCCGTTTTTCCACCAAATCCAAAATCTGCTCCCTAAAGCCTTCCTTAACACGATCCCAAGAAATAGCACTTCGGTTGTTCGGCACAGGCACTAGAATATATAGGGTGGATTTCCCCGGCGGTGCCAGAGAGGCATCGGTTTTCCAAGGATTTTGCAGATATACGGAGGGGTCCTCGGGTAGCCGATATTCACGGAACAATTGATCCATATTTTTACGATAATCCCCAGAAAAAAGCACTTGATGATGGGCATAATCGTATTGTTTCTTCAACCCAAGGTAGATCATAAAAGTGGAAAATGTTATTTCCAAGCCTTCCCTTGAAACTCTGATAGGCATTAAGAACATACTACGTTTATATATACCAGTTATATAGATTTACTAACAGACCCTTTGAAGTTTTCTTTAGGATGTTTCTTTACATAAAAAGTCCCTTTGTCATTTAATTGCTTCTTAGCCTAATCGACAAAGGGTTTTTTTACTTGTTATATATAATATTAAAGAGTTACTCTATTCGCTGAAGGGTTTCCAGCAGCACTTCCCCAAATAGACCCAGACGATCCCGATCAATAATATCCAGGGTATCGTAGTGATTATGATAGTGGTTATCGAAAATATGATTGGAATAATCCAAGAATAACACAACATCAGCACCCATTAAAGAAAAGGGGATATGGTCACTGGCTCCGGAGTTTCTCTGGAGTTGATACTCCACATCCCTCTCCTCTAAGATGTCTTCGATAATACCGTGAAGCTTTTCCTCGGGAACCTGATCGGCGGCATCGATTAACAGATGGTCCATCTCCTTGGACCCCACCATGTCTAGATTGATTACCTTCAGATCCTCGGGATTGTGCTCCATTATGTCTGCGTAGTGAAAAGACCCCAGCAGTCCGTCCTCCTCGCCGTTGAAGGCGATAAACTCTATATTAAAGGGAAATTCCAAGTTCTCCTCGGCAATCACTCTTGCCATTTCCATCATCACCGCCGTGCCCGATGCGTTATCCAAGGCTCCAGGGTTAACGCTACCGTCGGAGTCCTTTCCCAGGTGATCGAAATGGGCAATCATCAGTAGAGTATCCGCTGTATCCTCCGGGCTCTCATACCCTCCGATCACATTGGCCACTGATACCTCTTCATGGGTAAAACCTCCCTTGGCCTCCAGGGTGTATCCTTGATCCTTATAGGATAGGATTTCATCAAAGACGCTATTTGTGATATACATTATATCCGGGGTATCATCGTCCATGATGTCCCGATCCAGGTTTAATAGGGCGGGTTTTAAATACATTTCCAAGGGCCCTCCGGTAAAATTACTGATGGGATCCCGGGGAAGAAGGATCAGTCCCTCAATTTCCTCCCGGTGCTCCCGCAACAAAAGCTGTAACTGGTCCATGCTCTCGGCTAAGATAATGGGGGAATCAATATCCAAAGAGGCATTTTCTCCCATGGTCTCTTCTTCAATTAAAAGAATGGATGACTCCAAAGAAAAATCGGAGTCCTTGAAATCCCGTTGAAAATAATTGCTCCCCTCTCCGGAAACCGCCCTTCGGAGTAGAACATAATCCCTACGGTTTGTAAATTCTTTATGAACTTCCCCCTGTTCATCCAACAGGTTCAGAGTAGCCTCCTTGGTAAAGGTAAGATCCTGCTGATTATACCACTGATAGTAATCCTCCTGATCTCCCAAAGGAATAAGTCCCAGGGATGAAAAATGCTCCTTTATATATGCCTTTGCCCGTCGATTTCCTTCGGTACCCGCCCGTCTTCCCTCCATCTCCTCTCCGGTTAAGACTTCTATATGCCCGTACGCCTCTTCAGCAGAAAAATCCCCTTCAGGACTCAAAGCCTTATCTTCCTCCTGACCCGGCGCCGAAGCGTTACAGGCCGCCAGCGGTAAAACCAGTAAAAGCATCAAAAAACATACTGTTGTTTTTCTCAAAAACCCATCCCCTTTATCCTTAGTTTTATTGTATCATCCTTCTGCTTCTGAAATCCCTTAACCGTTGAACAAAGAAAAGTGCATCCTGTGCTGATCTCAAGTTTTCCCAAAGATCAACAGGAAGGTGTCTGTTTGAAACTTTTTGATCCTCTTGCTTATATTTTATCAAAAAAAGCACTCAATTCAAATGAAAACCGGCTACCCTACCCACTTTCTCCGAGAAGCCCGTTCTTTACTTGACTTTTGTGATTCACAACAATAGTTGGGTATACTAAATAAAGTATAGACACACAGTACTCTACACCATAAATAAAGGAGGCCCTATGAATAATCAAAAAGAGCACTACGGTATTCGTCCGTTAAAAGAGCAGTACCAAATCATGGATGACTTGCTGGAACACCGTTTGGAGGTGTTAATGCCAAAATTGATGAAGGAAAGCGGGATCGACCTTTGGATTGTCCCCTCTAGGGAATACAATGAAGACCCGGTTTTTAGCACCCTGATCCCTCCACTGCAGAAAACCGCATCAAGACTTTCCATCCTGGTTTTTCATTTCAACGGAAAAACCCTGGAGCGCTACAGCATCTTCGGGCCCAATCAGCGATTGGATCGTTTTTACAAGGGTATCTGGGATCCAAGTAAAGAGGATCAATGGTCCTGCCTTAAAAACCTGGTGATCAATTTACAGCCAAAAACCATCGGTGTGAATTATTCGGAAAACTCCGGCCTTACCGATGGGATTTCCCACTTCCTCTACGAAAAGCTTAAAACCGCGTTAGGCAGTCCCTGGGAGAAAAAACTCCTAAGCGCCGAAACCTTAAGTCGCCGTTGGCTGGAAACCCGTACGAAAAAGGAAATTGATCTTTATCCCGAGGTATATAAGGTTGCCACGAAGATTCTCCATAAAGCCTTCTCCCAAGAAATTATCACCCCCTGGGAAAGCTCCACCGAAGACGTACAGTGGTGGATTCAAGAAACCATCAATGACTTAGGACTCCAATCGTGGTTCAGTCCCGATGTGAGTCTGCAAAGAAAAGGAGACCCCCGTTTTCGGATTTTTGATGCGATTATTAAAAGAGGGGATCTTTTACACTGTGATATGGGGATCCAATACCTTAGCCTCTGTACCGATACCCAGCGAATGGCTTATGTACTAAAAGAAGGAGAGTCCCAAGCTCCAAGAGACCTTATGGAGGGCTTTGAAGAGGCCAAGGCTTTTCAAGATATTGTGGTAGAGGAATTCAAGAAAGGGCGAAGGGGCAACGAAATACTGAAAGACTCATTAAATCGGGGGAAAAGGCAAGGCTTACATCCCAGGCTCTATACCCATCCCATTGGTCTCTACGGCCACGGCATCGGCATGAATGTGGGACTCTTTGAGGAACAGGATTTCGTTAAATCTTCAGGGGAATATCGCCTACGAGAAGCCACCGCCTATGCTCTGGAATTAAATGTATGGAAACCCCTAGACTCCTGGGAGGGTCAGAAAGTATATTTCATGCTGGAGGAAACCACTGCATTTTTCGAAAATCACCTGCATTATCTGCCTCATCGTCAGGAGAATCTTCTTCTTATTAAGTAAGGGGCCGTCTCCTTTATGGGGACGACTCTTCAACTTTTATATCATTGCTTGACTTTCCTTTATCATCCACATAGTGAAGGAGAAAAACAGCTACTAGTGATAATAAAGCTAGGAAAGTCAGCACCCCGCCATGAACTTCCATAGGGACTCCGAAGCCAAGATTTCCAAAGGCGTTTATACCGGCATGCATCAGTACTGCCAGTAAAATACTCTTGGTTTTGTGAACCAACAATGTTAACAGTAAGGAATAAAGAATGGCAAACAAAAGATACGTGGAAAAAGCATAGTTATAGTGAGCAAAGACCTCCAGTAAAAACAGTGGACCATGCCACACAGCCCATACCACGCCGATAAAAATCCCCGTTGCCACTAAATTACCCTTCTTCGCCAAATGCTTTTGCAGAATTCCTCTCCATCCCAACTCTTCCGCTCCTCCGGCGAAAATCATGGCGGCAAAGGAAAGGGGAAATGCTAGAATATGACTTAGTTCTATGTCCGGATCCCACCAACCCCCATGATAG
>CAZTIJ010000075.1:4467-9688 GCA_964613365.1 uncultured Clostridiaceae bacterium
TGCCAAACCGATGACTAGCGGGGTGAAAAGGGCCATCATCCACCAAATCCAGTGTGCCTTGTAAAGGTACACCTGTTTCCAATAGCCTTTTCGCTCCTCTTCATTGTACATTTTATAAACCATAAACAGTGCTGCGAAGGCCGGAGAACCTCCACCGATGATTCCCAACACATCCAGGGGAAATTCTCCCCATTCAATGGTTGTAAATTCCAACAGCAGAGCAATTAATCCATGGGATAAATACATGAGGCCGAAGCTTAGAACTAGAAACGTTACAATTCTTTTAGTATTCTGTGACACTATAAAACCTCCTTTATAAGTTCTTGTCTTTAGCCTATCAGAATGAGAAGATTATTATAGTGAATACTGTCACTATAGCGGGTGACATTTGTCACTAGCCGTTTCATTAAGGAAATTAAATGCTTATTGTAATAATCTTTTCAGCTATGATACATGCCTTTGAAAAGCTCTTTTGCCATTACTCCTTCCTAAGGACGGGGGGTGAACAAAACCTCCACGTTAAGGGGTCCAAACTATAGACTCCAAAGATTTTTTCTCGTGGTGGAAACCCCAACCCCTCCTGCCTTTAGCACTTCCATAATTTCCTTCTTGGTTTCAATGAGTCCCCCTGCGATGATGGGAACATGGGACATTTCTCTTTTTAATGACCGAATCCCCTTGGGAATGACTCCAGGCATCACTTCAATGGCATCGGGTTCATTTTTTTTCAAACTGCGAATGTTGGCTTCAATGGAAATGGAGTCGATCAAAAAAACTCGTTGAACCACCCTTATATCCTTTCTTACAGCCGCTTCCACAATGGATTTTTTTGTTGTGAGAATACCACAGCTGTTTCCGAATTTCTTATAGAAATACTCCACAAGAATGGGGTTCGAAGCCATCCCCGTTAACATATCCGTATGCACGAAGGGAAACTTCCCCTGTTTTTGAAGTTTTTTGACGACACCTTCCAACTGGACAATATCCGAATTCAATACAAATACAAAGGGTAGGTTCAAATCCGCCAAAGCATTTACATCTTCCTCTTTTTTAATGGCAGCAATAATAGGGCTGACTTCCAGTGTCTCCAGAAATTCCGATTTTCTCATATTGACTTCTCCTTTATAATTTTATTAGTTACGCAAGAACCGTCCATGTTTATTGGACGTTTGCTACACTCTCTTGATAATAAATTCTACAAAATCATAAATTAATCCTTTATTTTTATAAATTAATTACTGCTTATAATTTTTCATGGGGGTAGCAGCGGATCAGATAAAAGCATTTCTAAGCAAATATAAACGGTGGGACTAGGGAAAGTCAAGTACTTTCAAATGAAAATGATTGCTAAAAAAGAAAAAAAGCATACCCGAATCATAGGGAAGTATGCTTTTCAGTTATTGATTATTCTTATCTACAGGACCTTGCTATTTTATAATACTTTACTTTTTCCGCTGTAAATCAAACCGATATTTCCGTCTACGGTAATAATGTCTCCGGTATTTAGCTTCGATGTTGCATTATCCACCCCGACTACGGTGGTTTTATGAAGGTTTAAGCCTACAATTGCCGCATGACTGGTAAGTCCTCCTTCTTCCACCAAAACCGCTCCCGCTCGCTTAACGGCATCCATAAATCCTCGATTGGTTGCATAGGAGACAAGGATATCTCCTTCTTCCACCTTGTCCAAATCTTCATTATCCTCTACAATTACTGCCCGACCGGTCACTGATTTTTTGCCGATTCCTTTTCCGGAAAGCAAAATTTCACTGGCCACGTGTACTTTTATTAAATTGGTGGTTCCCGATACTCCTACAGGGACACCTGCGGTAATGACCACTAAATCTCCCGGTTGGATATGTGCCTCTTTCAAGGCTTCCATAACCGAAAGGTTGATAATGTCGTCGGTGCCTTCCAGATCGTCCATCAACATACTGTATACGCCCCAACTGAGACTCAACTGTCTTTGAACATACTCCTTTGTTGTTGCTGCAATGATACCAGGGCCGGGTCTGAACTTCGACACCATTCTGGCCGTATGTCCGGAAGAGGTGGCGGTGATAATTGCCGATGCTTCAAGGTCCATTGCTGTGGTGCAAGTAGCATAACTGATGGCATCGGTTACGGATGGCGAGGCCTCGGATCCTCTTTCCTTCAGTTTTTTCCCGTAGTCAATCGATTCTTCCGTTCGAAGGGCAATGTCGGACATGGTTCTGACCGCTTCTTCCGGATATTTCCCCGCAGCGGTTTCTCCCGATAACATTATCGCGTCACTGCCGTCAAATATGGCATTGGATACATCCGTCACCTCCGCCCGGGTGGGACGAGGATTGCGGATCATGGAGTCCAGCATCTGAGTTGCGGTAATTACCGGTTTTCCCACGGCATTACATCTTGCAATCATATCCTTTTGAATCAAGGCAATTTCCTCTGTGGGCACCTCCACTCCGAGATCTCCTCTAGCCACCATAATACCGTCGGAGACTTCAATGATCTCATCTAAGTTGTCCACCCCTTCCTGATTTTCAATCTTCGGAATAATCTGGATCCTCTCTCCTTCGTTTTCCTCCAAGATTCTCTTGATCTCCAAAACGTCTTCCGCTTTTCGCACAAAGGAGGCCGCAATAAAATCCACACCCATTCGGATACCGAATTTGATATCCTCAATATCCTTCTCCGTCAGGGCAGGCAAATTGGTCTTTACCCCGGGTAGGTTCACCCCTTTATGGTCTTTAATTTCTCCGTGATTTTCCACGGTACACTTTATGTCCGTGTCGTTTAGAAATTCATCCACCTTTAAGGAGAGTAGCCCGTCATCGATTAAAATTTTATCTCCAATTTTCAGATCTCCCACCAATCCCCCATAGGAAACCGAGGCGATAGTCTGATCGCCGACAATATCCCGGGTGGTAATGGTATAGGAATCCCCTTCCTGAAGTTTTACTTTGTCCACATTGAATTTTCCCGTACGAATCTCCGGACCCTTGGTATCCAGTATAATAGCTAAGGGAACTTTCAGATCCTCCCGTACCCTTTTAATTTCTTCGATCCTTTTTTGATGTTCCTGATGGTTCCCATGGGAAAAATTCAGTCTCGCCACATTCATCCCGTTTTGTACCAAGTTCCTTAGTGTTTCATAGGTTTCACTGGCCGGGCCTATGGTACATACGATTTTTGTTTTCTTCATACCCACACTCCTTGTTAAATTCAAGCGCTCATAACTATTTTCCCTATAATACTTACCTGATATTGTAAAACGCATTCAATCCCCTGAATTTTCCTCTGCCCTGCAGTTGATCTTCAATTCTGAGTAACTGATTATATTTTGCCACCCGGTCGGTTCTGGCAGGGGCTCCGGTTTTGATCTGACCGGCATTGGTTGCCACGGCCAAGTCCGCAATAAAGGAGTCTTCCGTCTCTCCCGACCGGTGGGAAATCACATTGGTATACCCTGCCCGTTTAGCCATTTCAATCGCATCCAGGGTTTCTGTAATGGTACCGATCTGGTTTAACTTGATTAATATGGAGTTGCCGATTTTCTTATCAATTCCCTTACCCAGTCTTTCGGTGTTGGTTACAAAAAGGTCATCTCCCATAATTTGAATCTTCTTTCCGAGACGATCCGTTAAAACCTTCCAGCCTTCCCAGTCCTCTTCATCGAGGCCGTCTTCAATGGAGATAATCGGATACTTTGCTACCAGGTCTTCGTAGTAGTCCACCATTTCCTCCGCAGTTTTTTCCACCCCTTCACTGGTCAGTTTATAGACTTTTGTTTCGCTATCATAGATTTCCGTAGCTGCAACGTCTAGGGCGATTTTTATATCCGTACCCGGTGTATAGCCGGCTTTTTCAATGGCCTGAATCATAATCTGTATGGCTTCCTCGTTGGAGGAAAGGTTCGGCGCAAAGCCCCCTTCATCACCGACTCCGGTAGCCAGACCTTCTTTTTGCAGTACTTTTTTCAACGTATGATAAATCTCTACGCACTGGGTCATCCCTTCTTTGAATGTTTCTGCCCCCACTGGCACAATCATAAACTCTTGAATATCCACGTTATTATCCGCATGGGCCCCACCGTTTAAAATGTTCATCAGCGGTACCGGTAGCTCCTTGGCATTTACGCCCCCCAAATACTTATATAAAGGCAGCCCTAGAGCATCGGCCGCGGCCTTTGCTGTAGCAATGGAAACTCCGAGAATTGCATTGGCTCCCAGTTTTCCTTTATTCTCCGTGCCGTCCAGAGCAATCAGGGTCTCATCTATCATCTGCTGATCCAGTCCGTTAAGACCGAACAACTCCGGTGCAATGAGCAGATTTACATTCTCCACCGCTTTCAGCACACCCTTTCCCAGCAGCCGGTCCTTGTCTCCATCCCGCAGCTCCACCGCTTCAAAGGCTCCCGTGGATGCTCCCGAAGGAACGATTCCAAGGCCACGTCCTCCGCTTTGCAACTGGACCTCCACTTCGATCGTGGGATTTCCCCTTGAGTCAAAAACTTCTCTTGCGTAAATGTTTGTAATCGTATCCATATAAATCTCCTCTCTCAAGCTTAGTATATTTAGCATCTAGAGTTTTTTCTGTTAACCATGCTACGGTTTTCTTTCCTCAAATTTGGATCAGACTTTGCCCTGTCATTTCCCCAGGTTTGGAAAGTCCTAAAAGCGCCAGAATGGTGGGAGCTACATCACAGAGACTGCCGGGACCGGTTAGCTTTTTCGTCCCCTTTTGTATCAGGATGAAGGGTACCTTATTGCTTGTATGAGCGGTTACGGGTTTTTGGTCGATATAATCATACATCTCTTCTGCATTTCCATGATCGGAAGTCAATAAAACCGCGCCCTGCATCTCCAGCACTCTTTGTACAACCCGGTGCATTTCCTGATCGACGGCTTTCAACGCTTTTATTAATGCATCCATATCCCCTGTATGACCTACCATGTCGGGATTTGCGTAATTAATAACAATAAAATCATAGGAATTGTTTCTTAGTTTTTCCAGCAGGGTATCCGTAACTTCCTTGGCACTCATTTCCGGTTGCAAATCATAGGTCGCAACTTTCGGAGAGGATACCATGATCCGGTCTTCCCCGGGATTTTCTTTTTCCACTCCCCCATTGAAAAAATAGGTTACATGGGCATATTTTTCGGTTTCCGCAATACGCAGTTGGGACAGTCCTTGCTGACTTAGATATTCTCCCAGTGTATTTTCAAGGGTTTCAGGT
>CAZTIJ010000076.1:0-9678 GCA_964613365.1 uncultured Clostridiaceae bacterium
CCCGGTGTGGATAAGGGAAAATAAGAACCGACCTTAGCCACAATCCCATGGGGATTTTGTATGATGGCACCGATGAAGAATATGGGAAGCATGGGAATAATAAAAAGTACTCCTTGAAAATTTCCCGCCGCATAAATATCATTGATCGTAGCTCCCATACTAACGAATAGAGCCGAGAACATTAAGTATCCGATTAGGGCATATAAAAGCATTAAAGGCAGTTCCGCCACGAATAAATACTCCAGTACCGGAACTTCATAATAATAAGTTGCCACTAGCATTCCTACTATGGCCCAAACCCCAACTTGAATTAGCCCAAGAAAGAAGTATCCGATAATTTTACCCTGCATTAAATCCCGAGCACTTACGGATGATAGTAATACTTCCGTCATCTTATCCCGTTTTTCCTGGGTGGCACTTTGAAAAGTCATGGTTCCGGATATAAAAACGGAAATCAGAATCATTCCTGCAAACACACCGGGGATCAGGCGATTGAGAAAATCCAGGTCCTCTTCCAACAAGGAGGCCTGTTGGATGGTGAAGTCCGTGGTGATATAGGCGGCCACCTCCCGATCAATGCCCACCTCGTCAATCTTTCGTTCCTGGAGAGTCTGATTTAGGGATCTTTGAAAACCACTTAGGGGAATCATGGAATCGTCCCCCGAATGGAGGGTGAATTGATGGGTCTCGAGTCCTTCCTCATCGAGGATAATATAGGAGGTTCGATCCTCCTCAATCGCCTTTTCCTCGAGATCCTTCACATTCCCTTGGAAATTCTCCAGTTGATACTGCTCCGGGTCCACATTTTCTTTCAAGGCGTCATAGATTCCGATCTCATCCACCACGTAAATATAATCCGTCTGATTTCGCTCCAGGGACTCCAGCAGCGTGGGCAAGGCTCCGAAAACAATCATGATGATGGGGGTCAGGGCCATGGAAATTAAGAAGGTTTTGTTGGTTAAATTCTTCTTCAACTCCCACAGGGCCACTTTAAAGGTTTGTCCCATGATGCACACCTCCCTTGGCAATGTTTACAAAGATATCATGAAGGGAAATTCGATCCATATGAAGCTCTTTAATATGGACGTCTTGGGGAAGTTGTTTGAAAAACCTCTGGGGACTGGTATCCTTCGTGAGATAGATCACCGACTTGCCCTGTTCCCATAGGACCCTTTCCACCCCGGGAAGGTTTTCAAAGGCCTCTTTGCTGTTCTCTCCGTACAGGGTGCATTTGAAATCGGAAAATTGTTCCTTTACTTGATCTAAGGTGCCGTACACCACCTTTTCCCCTTTGTTGATTAGAAAAATCCGATTGCACAGAGCCTCCACCAGGTTCATCTGATGGGAGGATAGCAGGATGCTGACCCCTTGCCGGGAAAGACTGCGTATTTCCTCCCGGAAAAGATCCTGACTTACCGGGTCCAATCCCGAAAAGGGCTCGTCCAGTATCAAAAACTCCGGTTCATGAATGATGGCTCCGATAAACTGAACTTTTTGGGCCATTCCCTTGGAGAGCTCCTCGATCTTTCGCTTCTCCATACCACCGAGGTCAAACTTCTCCAGGTATTTCGATAATCGGACCCTGGCCTTTTCCTTCGGATAACCCTTCAGTCCCGCAAGGTAGAAGATAATATCCTGAATGGTAACATCCTTATATAGCCCCCGTTCCTCGGGCAGATATCCGATTTTGTCCAGGGGCAGCCGTTCCTTTTTTCCACCGAGAAAAAAACTCACGTCCCCTTTATCGGGATAAATCATCCCCATGATGTTTCGAATCAACGTGGATTTTCCTGCGCCGTTAGGGCCCAGGGTCCCCATAATGTCTCCTTTTTTCACCTCGAAGGAGACATCCTTTACCACCTCCACCCCGCCAAAGGCTTTGGTTACATTTTCGATCGTAAGTACATTTTCCATTCCACTTCCTCCTGCCTAATAATGATTTTCATAGACTTCCCGATTTCTTGCAAACACCCGTTGTTCTCCCTTGATTTTTTTCAAAATTCCGATCAGCATGGCCAAGGAAAGAAGCAGTACTCCTGCCAGCACCAGGTTTGAACCTATCGGTGGAATAAACAGGGACGTGGCATTCCAACCCATGTGCATCAAGATTGGAGCCCATAGGGATTGGGTGTATTCATAAAGCAGGGCCAGTACAATCCCTCCGATAAAGGCGTAAATCCCTTGCAGCCAGTTGAAATGAAATACGCCGAAAATCAGTGCCTGAAAAATAATGGCCACAGGTACTGAGAGGCCTTTTTTCAATTGCTGATAGATGATCCCCCGGTGCATCACTTCTTCAAACAGGGGGACCACAATGGCCACGGACAAAAATATCAACAGGAAATTCCCTTCAGCGGGAACAATGGATTCCATAACCTCACCATGACTGGGAAACAGTCGGTGAATATTGGTAAGTGAGATCAAGGCAAACAGGAACAAGGAGAAAAAGACGCCGGTAAACAAACTGCCGGGTATTTCCCCCATCTCTAGTTTCTTAATCCCCAAAGCGCTGGACATGGTCTTCCTCCGAGCTTTATAGGCAACCCAAAAAATACCCAAGGCTATGAGACTTGCCACAATCAATAACATATTGGTGTTTTCTGCAATAAAGGTTTCCAACCCTTCCATATTTCCTTCGGCGCCGTAACGCCCTCCGTAATAGACGCCCAATAGGATCCCCGCAATAACATTTGCCAGAAAATAAACGAAAAATGTACTTACAATCGTGCCGGTTATTTTTAATGTGTTTTTCATGATGTCCTCCTTATATTATTCTTCCCGGCGATGTTTTAGGTAGTAGATCGCCAATTGGGTTCGGTCCCGCAGTTCCAGTTTATCCAACAACTTCGTAATGTAATTTCGCACCGTGCCTTCCCCTAAAAACAGCGCCCGGGATATTTCTTTATTGGATTTTCCCTCTCCCACCCCTTGCAATATTTCCATTTCCCTAGGGGTGAGCTTCGGTTCCATGGGTAAGGGCTCCGGGGTCTTTTTCATCAAATCCGTCAAAGAAGTCATAACCTCTTTTTGATAAACCGTATTCCCTTTGTAAACCGAACGAATGCTTTCAATAATGGTGTCGGAGGACTGGCTTTTAAGAATGTATCCCTCGGCCCCATGGGCCACGGCTTCTTTAATATACTCATCCTCCTTAAAGGTGGTCAGTAAAATGATTTTTAACCCCGGGTGGACTTCCTTCATGGCTTTTGTGGCCCGGACTCCATCCATCACCGGCATTCGTATATCCATCAGCACCACATCCACAACCTGATCTTTTACCAAGGCTAGGGCTTCCTCCCCATTTTTACAGGTTCCCGTCACCGCCAGGTCCGACTGCAGCTCCAGAAGAATTTTCAAACTTTCACATATTAATTTGTCATCATCCACTAACAGTACCCGAATCATTTTTCTCCACCTTTCTTTGTATCCTGTCTGACGGTTTGAAAAGCCTTTCCTCCGCCCTTTTTTACTATGGGGCATTGAAGGACTTTTTTTCCAGGGGAAGGATCGTTACCACAAGAAAGCCCTCTTTCCCGTCCACGGAAAGATTTCCTCCCATATTCTCCGTTCGCTCCTTCATGCCCTGTAAACCCATTCCCCGATTAAAGGACGGGGATTTACACCCGATGCCGGCATCCTGGATGTATAACCGTACCAGTTTATCCATGGCGTCAATTTTAATCACAATGTTATCCGCCCGGGAATACTTTTGAATGTTGGTCAGAGCTTCTTTCAGATTGCTTCCCAGCACATCATAATGTTGGCTGGTAAGGGAATTGAAATCCCCCGAGTGTTCAAAATGAATATTGCCGTATTCAAATCCCTCAACAATCTCCTGTAGGTACTGAAGGCCGCTTTTTTCTTCGGGTTTTAAATTATGTACCGTGTTTCGTAGCAGTACTAAGGTATCGGCAAGTTTACTCCTCGCCTGAATAACGGCTTTTTTCGATGCCTCCCGATCCAACTCCATGAGTTTTTCCCCTACCTCCAGTTGCATCAAGACACCGGCTATTTCATGGCCCACATTATCATGGATCTCTCCGGCGATCCGATTTCTCTCCGAGACTTCCGTCAAGGCTTGAACCTTCCGGTTGGATCGGATCAGGTCTCGCTTTTGCTTTTCCAGCTGATAACGAAGCCGGCGTTCTTCGTCGAAGGATTGTTGCAGCCCCTGCTCTTTTTTCAACAGGGTGGATATTCCGTAGGAGGCAAAAGCCGTAAGACTTACCAACAACAACAGTATCCAAAAGCCCTCCGGGTCTCCGCGATAAATCCCGAAACCCACAGGAAGAACCAGTCCCCAGGCCTTCTTTTCCTGCACCATATCATATACCCAAAGGGGAAACAACAAAACCATGTACGGCGCCATATATATTCCGTAAAACAAGGGCAGTAACTGCAGGGCCAACAAGCCTCCATGGGGAAGGTATTTTTCATAGATCACCTGAAGTAACACAAAACCGATGATCAACAAAGGCACGGGACTTTCCACGGTTTCCGTGGTTACCACGAAACCGAGGAAAATAAGTAGATATCCGATTTTAAAACCTTTCCCCAGGTCTTGCATGTCTCTCACCCGATTCTTAGAAAAAAGCCTGACCATTCAGTCTTTTTTCTTTTTTTTCATTATATCATCCCTAACGCCTATTTTGCTACATCTTCTCGCTTCCAAGCCCCCAACAAAAAAAATAACAGGGTAAAGCCTATAAGCACCAAAGCTTCCAGCCATAATTCACCCAGGGCCTTCCCATACAGAACCCCTTCTATTCCCTTCATCGCCCAGGTAACGGGTATGAACATGCCGATGTTCTGCAGGGTTTCGGGCATAATTTCTACGGGCCAGAAAACGCCGCCCAGCATCAGCATCGGTGTGGCCAACAATGTGGTTAAGGTGGTCATCCTGTGCTGATCCTTGCCCAAAGAAACCATGGAAATCCCCAGGGAGATGCTGCTCAGACCGAAAAGAAACAGCATGACCAGCAAATTGATCCAAGAAGGTCCCATGGGCACCCGAAATATCCCTGTCACAATCAGTAGGATAAGTCCGATTTGTAGGAGAATCAGCAGGGCAAAACTCAAAATGTTTTCCATCATATATTGTCCCAGGGACAGGGGGCTGGTTAAAATCCGTTGAAAGATCTTGGTTTTTCGATCCTTTAGAATAAGGGTCGTGGAGCGAATGGAAAAAAACAGTATTCCCATCACCAAAAATCCCATGGAACTGATACTGTGGGCCCGGGTGTTATCGGTGCTCTCATAATGGATCCCCAAAAATCCGGTATCATAATACTCCAATCCTTGGTAAAAAAGGGCTTCATCCCCCCGGGCTTCTTTGGCAAGGGTATGGATCCCCGAAAGATAGTTTTCAAAATAAAGGATAAAGGGCCGATATCGTTGGTTGTCCATGCTTTCATACCCCTCCACCCCGGGAGCTTCCCCTGAAATCATAGCTTGTGTATACCCAAAGGGAAAGACCACTGCATAGTCAAGATCCCCGGAAAGAAGCATTCCACGAATCTCTCTTTCCTCTACCGCCTGAAGGGTAAAATGTTCTTCGAGATTGCTGTAGATGCCCTCGGTCATGGCGGTCCCATCTTGGTCATGGATGCCAATACGAATCCCGGAACCTTCCGAGGCGTTGGCCACAAAATACAGAGAAATAAACACCACGGGAATCAGAAGCATGGAAATCATACTGGCCCGATCCCGTAAAATCCGTTTGATATTGCTTTTAAATATCTTCATGTAGGTTCCTCCTTCCCCGATACAAAGCGATGATGACAAACAGGGCGCTGATGGCCAGCAAAGAAAGGATGGCCTCTCCGACGGCGGTCCCGGAGCCATTATAGACCACGTTGAAAATCCCCTGCTGGGCATGGTAATTCGGACTGAGGCTTCGGATCACTCTAAAAAACGGACTCTCCATTTCCAGAGGGAAAAATCCTCCCGCAACAAAGGTGGAAATGATCACAAAGCCGTTGATAATCATGGCCGAGGCGGTCTCCGAGGGCGTCGACAAACCGAT
Organism: uncultured Clostridiaceae bacterium; assembly: GCA_964613365.1. GTDB lineage: Bacteria > Bacillota > Clostridia > Peptostreptococcales > T1SED10-28 > Isachenkonia. The sequence continues at coordinate 6,026 of CAZTIJ010000076.1, forward strand.
GGCGATGCCGATGATAATGGCCACAAAGGAAAGTACCATACTGACCCCAAGAATCGAGCCCAGGTTCTGGCCCCAGGTCACTCCGTAAACCCATCGGGTAAAGAGGATGATCACCAGAATTTGAACAAAAAACGTGGCGAAAACACCGAGACTCTTTCCCAAAAAATAATTGAACTTTCCCACGGGGGCACTGTAAATTCGAGTCTTCATCGGGGTGAAGAGATCCTCCGTAAGGCTTTGGGCTCCGGAGAAAATTCCCCACATGATAAACATCACTAACATGGTGACGGCGTAATAATCCATGCCGGAAATCGGTTCGTCGCCGCCATCCAGGGTGTTCCGTTGAATCAGGGACTCTTCCGTGCTCCGGTGCCAGTTTTCCCGGCTCTGAAAATCAAGGGGGGTCTCCTCCATCTTCATCCGACTCAACATCAAATTCCCTCCCTGGGTGAAGCTTCGAACAATATTATTTACCACCGACGGCAACAGTTGGGATAATCCGGCGTCGCGAATTTCAATGTTCCCCCCCTCTCCCGAGGCGATTCTCCGGGAAAAACCTTCCGGAAGATAAATAAAAGACAAGACTTCCTGCTCATCGATCAATCCCAGCCCCTGATCATAGGAGTCCACGGGCACAATATTGAACCATTGTTTGATTTCTTCATCCTCTAAAAACTCTTCAAAGGCGGCTCCTCCGGGTCCCTGGTCCGCATTCAGGTAGGCCACGGGGATGTTTCCCAACTCCCCGGCACTGAAGTTTCCCTGTAGGGCCGTCCCTAGGATAAAAATCAACAGCAGGGGCAAAAAAACACTGGTCAACAACTCCTGTTTATCCCGAAGACGCCGAAAAAACGTTATTTTTGCAAGGTAGAACAGCTTCAATTCCCTTCCTCCTTCCTAAGCATCCCGAAGACTTTTTCCCGTCAGGGTTAAAAATACCTGCTCCAGATTCGGCTCCTTTACCGTTACCCCTTTTAAGGTATGTCCCTGTTCCGTGAGGATCTTTACGATCTCACCCAGGGGGGAATTTTCTTTTTTCCACGCAACGGTCATCTGATCCTTCTCAAGAAAAACGCTGCTGACTCCCGGGACTTTTTCCACCGCTTCCTTTAGGAAAGGATTCGGTTCTTCCAGGGCAAAGGTGCCCCGTTGCTCAAAATCGATCAGCTCTTTTAACTCCCTATTGCTGCCCAGGGCAATAATACGCCCCTTATCCATAATACCGATGTTTGATGCGATCCCTTCCACTTCCTCCATGTAATGACTGGTATAGATAATGGTGATGCCCCGTTGGTTTAAGGTCCTGACGGATTCCAGGATTTGATTTCGGGACTGGGGATCGATGCCCACGGTGGGTTCATCCATAATCACCAGTTTCGGCTGGTGCACCAGGGCCATGGCGATATTTAATCGTCGTTTCATTCCTCCCGAGAATTTTTTGGGAAACTGTTTTTTCCGCTCTAAGAGTCCCACAAAGGCCAAGGCTTCTTCCACCTTCTCTTTTTTATCATCCCCCCGCAGTCCATAGAGCCCCGCGAAGAGCTCTACATTTTCGTAGGCGGTCAAATCCTCGTATATCGCCAGCTCCTGGGGCACTATTCCCACGTTCTTTTTGATTCGGTCATAGGAAATTCCCAAATCTTTATCAAATAAACGGATTTCTCCCCCCTGGACTTTCGTAAGTCCCATCATACTGTTGATCAGTGTCGTCTTTCCCGCACCGTTGGGTCCCAGAAGACCGAAAATTTCCCCGGGCAGAATGTTTAAGCTTAAATGGTCCAGTGCAAGCTCTTCTCCGTAGCGTTTTACCAAGTCCTTTATTTCCACGATCATAAGTCCGTCCTCCTATTTGGATTATTCTTGTTAGTATTATACCGTAAAAAAACCTTCAGAGGGTAGTACCCCCTGTCATCTCTCCTTATGACATTTGTCATTTTTTAACCTTTCAAAAAGAACAAAAAAAACCCGGAACCGGTTCCGGATCTTTCTTTAGGTTTTAGCCTTTGGTATATTTCTCCGAGTAATCGGATAGTTCCTGAGCCAGTTCCGCTAACTCCCCACTGGCGGAGCCGATCTCCTTAATCACCGTATACTGCTGGTCCACATCACCGCTCATCTGCTCTAGGTGGTTTTGAACATCTAAAATTGCATTTTTCATCCCTTCCAGTTTTTCCCCGATCAACACCCCGGATTCGGAACTGTTGGTGGAAAGCTTTCGAATTTCCTCCGCTACCACGGCGAAGCCTTTTCCCGCTTCCCCGGCTCGAGCGCTTTCGATGGAAGCATTTAATCCCAACAAATTGCTTTGCTTGGCAATTTCCTGGATCATGCTTAAAATTTTATCCGTCTCCTTGGCTTGATCCAGCATTTCCTTCGAGGTATGGGACAGCTCATCTCCTACTTTCAGTATGCTTTCGGTTCTGACCCGAAGGTCTTCCAAGGAGGCGGTGAGCTCCTGGGATGAGGCCCCTAAAGTGCCGGCGGTGGAGGAGATGAATTCCTGAAATTCCACACTCTCTATGGTTACCACGGAGCCGATGGCCTGATTGTTTTCATCGATGACGGGATAAGCAATGGCCAAGTAGGGGATTCCCCAGGGGGATGCTTCCTTGCTTTTATGGGCGGTAATCTTTCGTTTTTCTTCCATACAACGATAGGCGGCGGTGTCCCTTGGCAGGCTGTCTCCCACCTTCAGCTTAAAGTCAATGGTTTTTCCCGGCCGGTATTCCAAATAGGAATCCCGGTCAGTTACGGCAATGCCGATGTCAACGGATACGATCTCCTGAATGATTTCTGCGGTATGGGCAAGACTATGTAACTTTTCTTCTCTGTTCAATTCTATGACCTCCTAAAGTTTTCATCCACATTTTCACCGTCCCCGTTACCGAGGTTGGAAATATGTTTTCAACTATTTTATCATAATTCCGCTCTATTCTCTATTTTTTTATTATTCTCTGAAAACTTTTTCTCCGTTCACCCCCGTGCTTTTTGTATTCCTTCTTCCATGGTATACTTATGTAAAAATCGATTATTCACTGAAAGGAGCTGACTTTATGAGGGAAAACCCACCCCCCGGGAGAATATGGATCGATGCCGACGGCTGTCCCGTGGTCAAGGAAACCATCGCCCTGGCCAGGGCGTATCAGGTTCCCGTAACCCTGGTAAAAAACCATGGCATTCACTTGGAAAGTGATTATGCCACCATCATCACCGTGGAGGTTTCCAGGGACGCCGCGGATTTTTACATCCTTACCCGTATGGAGCCGGGAGACATTGTGGTCACCCAGGATAACGGCCTTTCGGCCATGGTGCTTTCCAAGAAGGGATACTGCATCGATCCCAAAGGAAAAATCATCACCGAAGATCATATCGACTTTTTGCTCCACTCTCGACACCTCAGCCGAAAGGAACGCATGCAAAACAAAAAAGGCCCTAAATTCAAAAAAAGAGAAGAACGGGACAACGTTCTCTTCTCCAGGGCCCTGGAAAAACTGTTATCCCCTTCGCCTCCCGCCTGAAGGGGGGGAGGCCCCCTCGAAACAACTGCCTATGTTACAAATCCATTTCATTCAGTAAATCCCGAAGTCGTTGAAGCTCTTCCTTCGTCAGGGTAATCCCCTTTCCCATTTTTTCATGGTCCGGATCCCAGTCCC
>CAZTIJ010000077.1:0-9676 GCA_964613365.1 uncultured Clostridiaceae bacterium
CCACCACACGATGTTTCTCCGGCCGATTTTCCAATATAACGTTTCCTTTCGCGTCTTCCACATGGGTAAAGGAGATCAACTCACTGTAGACTCCTTCGTTGGCAATCATATTAAAGGCTCGATTCATCTTATATGGAGACGTGTCCGCGGACCCCAGTACATGGGAATAGTTCGGATTGGGAATATCGATCCCCATTTTGCTAAGGTACTCCGACATCATTTGTTGGGACCCGCTACGGGTGGGGGCCAGTTCATCCAATAATAGGGTTGCGGTAACATTACTGGATATCCGAATCCCCTCCCGAAGATTGATCAAGCCCAGGTAACCGGTATTCCCCACATTCCTCGGTCCCCGTTCCTCGGGATCATTTCGAAAATATATGGGAATGTCATCGATCACACTGGCCACGGTATGGTTGTTATCCAGGGCAGGGATGTATGCAGCCAAGGGTTTCATACTGGAACCGGTTGGGCGTCCTCTACCGGTGGCCCGGTTAAAAATCCTTCTGCCCGTGGTTTCCCGGCCTCCCATAAAGGCCTTAATTTCTCCGGTCTTCGGATCGGAAATCACCATGGCGGCCTGGGGCTGAATATTGCCCATATCATCCAGCTCAGGATTTCCCTCTCCGTCCCGAGGGGTCATGGGAAAATTATCCCGGTTGCTAAACTCTTCTTCGGCGATCTCCTGCATCCGACGATCCAGGGTACTGTGTACCCGTAGTCCACCAAAGCCAAGCATTCTAGTAGCTTCCTCCTCGGTATATCCCTCTTCGATCAGGGCTTCTTTCACCTCATCCTTTACCAGATCCGCAAAGTGGGAAGAAATCCCGGAGTCCTGGTAACGACCGGGCTTGATCCGGCTATACAGATCCTCGGCCTCCCCGATCGCCTCCCGATGCTCCCGGTCCGTTATAAAATCATGGTACCTCATCATATCCAGTACCAATCGCAGCCTCGGTAAGCTTCGTTCATCAAAGACGATGATATAATCTCCGGAATCATCAAGAACCTCCATATCCTCGGTAACGTCCTCTTCAAGAACGTAACGCACCGGTGAATAGCGGGAAGGGTTTCGGGCAATCCCGGCTAATACCGCGCCTTCTACCAAGTCCAACTCCGATACGGGTTTGGAAAAGTAGGCCAGGGAAGCGGCCTCCACCCCATGGTTCTGTCCTCCGAGATTGATGGTATTCAAGTAGGTCTCCAGGATCTGATCCTTGGCCAGGATGTTTTCAATCTTAATGGCATAATAGGCATCCTGGATTTTTCGGGTATAGGTCTGTTCATGGGTCAGGTAAAGGTTCTTCGCCAGCTGCTGGGTGATGGTGCTTCCCCCCTGCTGGGAACCGGTCCGAAAGTTGGTCCAGGCGGCCCCGGCGATGCGGCGAAAATCCAAGCCGTCATGCTCCCAGAAACGGGCATCCTCGATGGCGATAAAGGCATCGATCACATGCTCAGGAATCTCCGAGTAATCCACGATGATTCGCTGCTCCTCCTCTTCAATGCGCTCCAGCTGATTCCCCTCATTATCATAAATAAAGGAGTTTTCCCCCAACAACTGATACATGTTTTGAGGGTCAATATCCGGCGTCTCTTCAATGGCGCTTTGCACAAAACTCAGGGCATAGCCCCCCACCAGCACCGCCGCAACAAACACCATTATCATGGCCACAGCGAAGCTCTTTAGCACGACCCTGCCGGATTTTTTCTTCTTTTTCGGTTTCGGTGCTCTTGTATTTTTCTCATAAGACATATTTATTTCCCCCCAGTATTACGGTCTACATTTCTAATCATACTATATTATACCATGTATTCCCTAATTTCCATATAAAAATCAAAATCAGGACCAAAGACTTAGCACAAAGGGGACGGAGGTGTTTGAGTCATAGATCCTCTAGGTATCCACCCCTCCCAGTCCCCCCCAAAGATCCACTCTTTCTATGCCCCAATCGAATCCATAGGAAGCCGAAGGGGACCAAGATGTATGGAAGATGCAAAACACAATTATTTGGTAATTTCCATAAAAGTTCGGGTATCAATTTAAAATATCAGGTTTTTGATAAAGCCAAAGAAGACTTTCCGCGGCCCATCTTCTATGCTGTAGCCGGTAGGCTACTCGAGCGAGAAGCTCCCACTTCTATAAGTGGTGGGAATTAGTCACTTGTCAACACCCTTCCGTTGTGAAAAAACAGCTAAAAATTATATAACTTTTGCTGTAAATATATTATATGAGGAGAGTATACTATGAAAATTGAAATGTGGTCCGATTATGTCTGTCCCTTTTGCTACATGGGAAAGCGTCATTTGGATTTAGCCCTGCAGGAACTGCACCTTACCGAGAAGGTGGATATTGAATTCAAAAGCTTTGAGCTTAACCCCGAGATGACCGGTTATTCCGGGGAAAGCGTTCGGGAACTGCTGTCAAGGAAATATAACATAACCACGGAGGAGGCCGCCGAAGGTCTCCGTGACGTCCGGGACCGGGCTGAAAAAGTGGGGCTTTACTATGATTTTGAAGCCATGAAACCAACCAGCACTTTCGATGCCCATCGACTGACAAAGTATGCAAGCACCTTGGGAAAGCACCGGACTTTGGCGGAAAAAATTTTTCATGCTTATTTCGAAAAGGGGGCCTTGATCAGTAATCACGAGGAGCTGCTTTCCATAGCTGATGATGTGGGCATAAGTAAATCATCCGCCAATGAAATCCTTCGGGATTCAAGGGCCTATAAAGAGGGCCTCCAACAGGATATGGCCCAGGCCGAGGCCCTGAAAATCCAAAGCGTTCCTTTTTTCAGGATCAACAAAGAATATATCATCCCGGGCTCGGAGTCCGTTGAAACTTTTATTTTGATGCTTCAAAAAGTTGTTCGGGAAACTTCATAATCCTCAATCTGCATTTTTGATAAACAAGGAGGTGTTTCAATAATGAACAAACCCATTGACGGGGATCGCAGCTCCAATAAGGAAGCATCCGGTAACAAGGGGTCTGACCCCAAGAAAGGATCGGCGGAAAGCCTCCAGTTTCACTACCGGATTTATGGACGTGTGCAGGGGGTGGGTTTTCGAAACTGGTTAACGGATCTTGCCCATGCCCTGGGACTTAAAGGATTTTGCCGAAACCGTTCCGACGGCACCGTGGAGCTGCTGGCGAAAGCCCCCAGTGAAGGAATGCTGAGAACCCTGGAGAAGGAACTCCACAAAGGACCCCCTGCCGCCCGGGTGGATCGGGTGGAAAAAGATTTTTACACCGGGGATGTGCCCGAGGATTTTCAGGTGTTGGCCACAAAATAAAAGGTCTATTCCATTCACGGTCTTTTCCTGAAAGCTTTGCCTTCCTCTGGGAAAGTTAGAAAGTAATGGATCCCGGAAGGATATCAAGGCCCCTTAGGGAGGCTGCATTCTAAAAAACATCTACCCCTTATCCGTAGGGCAGATGTTTTTTATTGTCCGTTGTTTTATTGTTCGTTGTTTTATCTCCGGTGTTTTGTCACCGAAGTTCTACTTTCGGCCTGTGGATTTTCAGGTTCCGATTCAGCTCTTTGTCTTCATTCAACAGTTGCTCAATTGTTACCCGATAATCCGATGCCAGTTGCTGGAGGGATGCATCCGCTTCCATCCAGTATTTGTGATAATCCCCGGGGTCTAACCACTCTTCTTCTTCCAAACCTTCTTCTTCGGGATCCAAGGATTCGCCGGGGATTGTCAGTGCCTTGCCGACATAAACGCGGCTAGGATTTTGTATCCGATTGGCCATCAGCAGATCTTTCATTGGAATGTCAAAGTCTTTCGTTATTGTTTGGAGGCTGTCTCCTCCTTGAACATAATACGTCCGATCCGGTTCAGGTTCCGGATCAGGGTCAGGGTCAGGATCCGGGTCAGGGTCCGGGTCCGGGTCCGGGTCTGGCTCGGGATCCGGGTCAGGATCCGGTTCAGGATCCACGCCTTCCGGCAGATATAACTCCTGCCCTTCGTATATCACACTGGGATCTTCTACGTCGTTAATTTCTACTAGGGTAGCCACTGTTACGTCATACATATTTGCAATTTGGAACAGTGTTTCTCCCGCCTGAACCACGTGAACCTCTCCATCGGGATCGGGGTCAGGCTCCGGTTCCGGTTCGGGATCAGGATCAGGCTCAGGTTCCGGTTCGGGATCTAAATCCTCACCTTCCGGCAACAGGATCTCCTGTCCTTCATAAATCACATTGGGATCTTCGATGTCGTTGATCTCCACTAAAATATCCACAGTGGTTTCATACTGATTTGCGATCCCGTGCAAAGTCTCTCCCGACTGGACGATGTGAACCTCTCCCGGCTCCGTTCCGAAAATCATCTCCGATACCGTGACAAACTCATATCCCCTCTCAGTAAGTTCTTCAATAATATCGGGCAGGGCATCCGGAGTATTCACCGATTCATGGTTCACATGAAGCAGTACGATGGCCCCCGGTTCTATCCCAGAAATTACCCGGTCATATATGACCTCCGGTGCAGGCGCCTGCCAGTCCAGGGTGTCAATGGTCCACTGAATGGTGTAGTGGTAACCGGCTTCTCCCACAATGTTTAAAACCTCTTGAGTAAAGGATCCGTAGGGCGCTCGAAACAATCGGCTTATCTCCTGACCGGTGGCCTCGAGGGCCGCCTGTTCCGTTAAATGAAGTTCTTCGTAAATTTCCTCCGCGGACAGTTCCGTGAAATCCCGATGGGTATGGGAATGGTTGGCCAACTCGTGTCCTTCGTTTACTACCCTTCTTGCCTGTTCCGGATGATCCTCAATGGCCTCTCCGTTTAAGAAAAATGTGGCCCTGATATCATAGGCGGCAAGAACGTCCAATACCTGATCGGTAATTTCCTCATCGTATCCGTCATCAAAGGTTAGGGCAACCTGCGGTTCCTCCCCGGGACCTTGGCGAATAACTTCCGATGCCGCGTAAGTGGTGACCGGTGAAAGGGCTATAACCAAGGCTACACTAAGAAACACAGGAAGAATTTTTTTTATGATGGTTCCCCGTTGTTGTTCTCTCATGAAATTCACTCCTTTATTCGTACCATAGCTTTTGTTCTCGTCTTCGGTTTTAATTTTCCTCTGTTTTCCTCGATTGATAACCGATAATAATCAGGGATAAATAATCAGGGATGAATAATCGGGGACTTTTCTGCCTTTGGTGCTTTAGACGAAAAATCCGCTGCTTATGTTCCCTACTCCCTATTTTCTCGGCTTTTCCAATCACTGTATCCAATCACTGTAGCCAATCACTGTATTCAATCATTGTATGCAATCACTGTATCAATCGTTGCTTCTTATCGTTGCCTCTCTTGTCCATCGGTTAACCGATTCCCGATTCTCCGTATTTTTCGATCTGTACCGCTCACAGCCTGTATATACCATTTATACCCTAATTCTTTGAAGGTGAAACCTGCACCACGGTCCTAATGCGCTCTCTGACACCTTCACGGCGGCTTGCTTCGATTAATTTTTCACAAATTCACATTTTCCACTATACAAAATCGGAAATTCCCGCTATAATGTTTATAGTTGGTTTTAGTACCTGGTTATAATTTTGGTTTATCCGAAAATTCTTCCCATCGGATCAGGAAACCGGCGATACTTCATTCCCGCCATCCTAGGGGACAAAGGAAAATCATTCGATCAATAAAGGAGAGATGAATGTCATGGAACTTATGGATCTGTTCAAAATTCAGGACTATATGGAAAAGGAAATTCAAGGCTTCGCCAATATCCCCGAGAACGCTCTGGGGGAAGAAAATACTTTCGACCTTCGGTTTTTGGCCCTGCAGGTGAAAACCGGGGAGCTGGCCAATCTGACCAAATGCTACAAATACAATGCCAAAACCCCGGAGATTTCCGAGGAGAAGCTTTTTGTAAGAGCCCTGGACGCCTTTCAGCTGCTCCTGTCCCTGGGCAATGTACATCAGCTGAATTTCATTACCTTAGACGCCATTACTGCGGTGCCGAAGGAGGAAAACCAGATCAAAACCTTTTCAGCAATTTTTGACGGGATTGCCAAGCTTCGCGGTGTCCTAAAAAGCGGGGATTATTATCAGGGGCTGAATTTGTATATCCAACTGTTTGCCCAGTACATCCACTTAGCCCAGCACCTTCGGATTGATTTCGAAAGGATTTACCGGTACTTTTTGACCCGCTATCCGGTTCCCGAAAGTCTTCTGGAAAAAACTGATTAATTGCACTTTTTGTTATTGTATTGTCAACCCATGGAATTATGGGGTATAATCGTATCAAATTTATGATGCCTTCCGGCATCGAAAGTGAGGAATAATTTATGAGTCAAAGTAATCAAGCCAAAGAGTGGTCCAATCCCACACCGGCGGGTCTGGTGGCCCTGGCCATCGCCTGTTTTTGTTTTTTCGCCCTGCTTACGGGAAGAGTCACCGAAGCGGCGGTGCCCTTACTGGGAATCTGGCTGCTTGGCGGATTTGTGGTACAGGTCATTGTGGCCATCATCGATTTGAAAGGCGGCAACACCACTGGAGGCAACACCTTCCTGTTTTTCAGCGCCTTTTTCATGTTGGTGGGTGGACTGGAAATGCTCTTTAAATTTCAAATGGCAAGCAGCAATGTGGTCTTGGATGCCCGAATCGACGGATGGGCCTGGATGGTGCTGACCATCGTCATCATGTTGTGGACCCCGGCGTTTCTAAAGACGCCCCTGGTCCTGAGTTTAATCGTCTTCGCCCTAAACATTGCCCTGCCCTTTATCACGTTGATGGATTTAGAGATTTTATCGGCGGATTTCGCCTTCATTCCCGCCTACGCCCTATTGGCCGCCGGAATTCTGGGAATTTACCTGTCCGCGGCGATGATCGTCAACGGCGCCTTCGGTCGGGAAGTATACCCGATGCCCGGTCCGATTATTAAGGACCGAAAAGAGAAAGTCGTTGAAGCGGAAAAAACCGCTACGGCTGCTGTTGCGGAAGATCAAAAAGCCGCTGCCTCTCTTAGCTAGGCAGCAAAATAGCCCAAAGGCAGCACAAAGGGGACGGAGGTGTTTGAGTCATTCAATGACTCAAACACCTCCGTCCCCTTTGTGCTATTTGCTATTAATCCGTCGGGAGCTGATATTCATAGTCCCGGGGCTTGATTCCGTCGTGTTCCCCCGGATCGTAGGGTTCCGGACGGACGAAGTACACCCGTTCCTCTAAAAACAGAGGCAGATGGAACCATCTTGGCCGTCCTCCGCTACTACGGTGGACGTGGACGGACACATGGGCCTCGCATTGCTCCCTGGGCTCCGTACCTTCGATGAACAGCTCGGTGACCACCTGGGAACCTCGAGGGTCCCGCTCACAAAGAGCCGTGGGAAGTTTCCCCGAAATCCTGCAGACCTCCACCTCAATAATGTTTCCGGGACGGGAAAAATCCTGGTCGGGGTATTCCTCCTGCTGATGGATCCTGCCCATCACCTTGGACCACAACCGGGCGGACACCTCGCTGCTTCTGCCCAGGGGCTCCCCCAGATCATTGCCGATCCAGGTGGCGGCGGAGAGATAGGGGGTGTATCCCACGAACCAGGCATCCTTTTGCTCCTGGGTGGTTCCGGTTTTCCCGGCTACGGGAATCCCCTCATTGTTCGGTCGAATGGCCGCCTGCCATCCGAAGCCTTCATTGGCGGGCGTTACCGCATGCTGCATCATATCCGTAAGCAGATAGGCCACATCTTCCCCCACTACCCGTCGGCTCCCTTCCCCCGATCCGATTTTCCCCCGGTTATCCAAGAGTACCTTCCCCGAGGAATCCTTCACATGGGTAAAGGCCACCAGGTCCTTATAGACCCCCCGATTGGCAATGGCATTGTAGGCCCGGTTCATAACATAGGGCGAGGCACTGCCCGAACCCAGCACCGTGGAATAATCATAGGTGTGATGCTCAATTCCCAGTTCATTTAAATAATGCTGCATTACCGCTTTGGATCCGGCCACGGTGGGATCCAGCTCATCCAGTAGTTTTGTGGCACTGACATTGCTGGATAGGGACAGGGCCTCCCGAAGATTAATCAGCCCCAAATACCCGGTGTCCCCAACGTTTTGAGGGTGGCGACGTTGGGGATCGTTGAAATCGAAGTATATGGGAAGATCGTCGATTACGCTGGCTATGGTATGGTCGTTGTCCAGGGCCGGTAAAAAAGCCGCCAGGGGCTTCATCGCTGAGCCCACCTGCCGGCCTTTACCGATGGCCCGGTTAAAACCTCTGCCTCCTAAGGTCTCCCGCCCCCCCATTAAGGCTTTGATCTCCCCGGTATAGGGATTGGAGATAATCATGGCCCCCTGGGGCTGGACATTTCCCTGTTCATCCCTTAAGAGGTTCCCAGCACTATCCCGCAGACTGGGAGGGAAATTGTCGGGATTTTGGAATTCCTCCTCTAATATGTTTTGCATCCCGGGATCCAGCGTGCTGTAGATTCGAAGACCTCCGGTACTGATCTTTTGTCTGGCCTGGTCGATGCTCATGCCGTCCTCCACAAAGGCCTCCACCACCTCGGCCCGGATAAATTCCCCGAACTGTCCTGAAACATCCCCCTCATCAAATCGGCTGGGATTGATCCGTTCATCCAGGCGCTCGCTCTCATCCAAGGCCTTTTGATACTCCTCTTCGGTGATATAATCGTTACGAAGCATTTGGCCCAGTACCGTTCTGTATCTCGGTACCGTCCGCTCGTCGAAAACGATGGTGTAGTCATGATAGGTGCCGTACACCACATGGTCCTCCAGCACCTCGTCGGAGGGAATATAGCGAATGGGGGAATACCGGGCGGGGTGCTGAGTAATCCCTGCAATCAATGCGCTCTCCACCAAATCCAGTTCGCTGACGGACTTGGAGAAATAGGCCTGGGATGCGGCTTCCACCCCGTGGTTCTGCCCTCCTAAATTGATCGTGTTTAGATAGGCCTCCAGGATCTTCTCCTTGGACAGCTGACTCTCAATCTCCTTGGCATAGTAGGCATCCTGGATTTTCCGTCGCAGGGTTTGTTCGTGGGTCAGGTATACGTTCTTGGCCAACTGCTGGGTTATGGTGCTTCCACCCTGGCGGGAGTCCGTGGTGAGATTATTCCAGGTGGCCCCGAGAATCCTGCGGTAATCCAGTCCGTTATGTTGCCAAAATCGTTCGTCCTCCACGGCCACAATGGCCTCCTGCAAAGGGTCGGGGATTTTCTTTAAGGGTACGATGATTCGCTTTTCTTCCCTCCCGATCACTTCCATCTGTTCCCCGGTGTTGTCATAAATGATGGAGTTTTGTTCAATGTAGTCATAGATATTTTTCGCCTGAATCTCCGGCGTTTCATTCAAAATATTTAACACCCAAAAAAGCCCTAACACACCGCTAAGGACAATGAGAATTGCCAAAACAATACTCAGCATCTTCATGGCGTAGCCCAGTGTCTCTTTTCTATCGGCTCTTTTGCTGTTTTCTCTCCTTAATCCGGTGGATCCGTGATTTTCCTGGTCCCGGTGGTTTTCTCTGTTCATTTTTCCCCTCCTGAATTTGCTTCGGGCTTTCCCATCGCCCTGCCAATATTCCCCTGATATCTTTTTTCCTAATGCTTAAGTATACCATATTTTCGGAGAATGGAATAGGGAGGATGGGATAGCCCAAAAGTAGCCCAAAGGGGACGGAGGTGTTTGAGTCATAGGATGA
>CAZTIJ010000078.1:0-9505 GCA_964613365.1 uncultured Clostridiaceae bacterium
AATTAATATCCTGCTCTTTATCATTCTTTAATGGCTTATCCTTTTCTTCCGTAACTTCCAGGACCGGATTACTTACCATTTGATCTTTAACATACTGATCCAACTCCAGAGCATTCAATTGTAAAACCGTTATAGCCTGTTTAAGCTGAGGTGTCATTACCAACTTTTGTGACTGCGTTAACTCCAGACCATATCCCATTCTCATACTGATCACCTTTGCTTTCCTAGTATATTAGTATTATACCATTCCCGAGTACAAAAATAAAGAAGTTCAGTGTTATAATAATTTCTGGCATAAAAATTGCAAAGACTTAAACTACTTAAGTCTTTGCAACTATTAAGCATATATATAATTCTATCTTCCGCCTTTGTCATAGGGCTTGCCCACCGCTTTAGGTGCAACGGACTGTCTGCTAAAGGCAACAAGGGCTACAATCGTCAGAACGTAGGGTAAAGCAAAGAAGACTTCATTGGGAAGCTGGGCCAACAAATCAAAGCGTGAGGAATATAGGGCGAAAATCCTCGAGAATCCGAAAAATAGCCCCGCTCCCAGGACCCCTATAGGTTTCCAGCGACCGAAAATCAGAGCTGCCAAGGCGATAAATCCTGTCCCGCCAATACTCATAACCGTATACTGGATATCCTGGGTCAGTACCAAAATTCCACCGCCCAGTCCTGCAAGAATCCCGGAAATTACAACACCGATGTAACGCATTTTAAACACGCTTACCCCCATACTATCCAGAGCGTGAGGGTGTTCCCCCGCCGCTCTCAGCCTCAGTCCGAAAGGCGTCTTATATAACACAAACCAGCTAACCACCACTAATAAAATAGCCAGATGAACCGTCAGGTAAACCCGGGTGAATAAAATATCCCCTATAAAAGGGATTTCACTAAGTCCCGTAAAGGTATATCTTCGAAAGCTTTGAGAAAAACTTTGGGTTCTTTGTTGGTCGAAAATGACTTGGGCCATATAAATAGTAACCCCTGTAGCCAACATGTTAATGGCAACTCCCGATATGATTTGATCCGCTTTAGCATGAATGCTTAGGTATGCATGAATTAAAGAAATCAATCCTCCCACCAAAGCTCCTAGTAAAACCGCCAGCCACGGTGCCAAATCCGTATAGGGTTGTAAATATACCAGTGCGGTGGCTGCGGTAAAGCCGCCAAACATCATCAACCCTTCCAAACCGATGTTTACAATTCCCGATCTTTCGGAAAACATCCCACCTAAGGAAGTTATGATAATCGGAGTGGAAAAAACCAATGTAAGTCCTAGCATAGAGTATAGCAATTCCATTATTCTTCCCCCTCCTCTACCTTAAGTTTTTTCAAGCCTTGCTTAATCGGATGTTTCATCGCAACGAACACAATTATAACGGCAATGATAATAATGGCGATATCCCTAGGAATTCGACTGATCTGCATAATAGTTTGTGAGGCTTTCAATCCACCGAATAACATACCCGCAAGAACCGATCCCAGAGCGGTACTTCCACCTACCAGCGCTACAGCTATCCCATCAAAGCCGTAGTTTTCAAAGTGACCAAGCACCCTTCCGTAACCAAAGGTTCCAACGACAAGAATTGCTCCCGCAATCCCCGATAGGGCTCCGGCAATGGTCATGGAAAGTGCGGCATTTCTCTGTACTTTCATTCCTGCATATTCTGAAGCTAAGGGATTGAACCCTACGGATTTCAATTCATAACCGAAAGTGGTTTTGTTAATGATAAAGTAAAACAATAATGCACAAAATATCACCACGAGAAAACCCCAGTGCAACCTGGAATTATTTGTTATAGATGAAAGAAAATCACTTTGCAACGTTGCTTTTGCAGGGAGATCCGCAGTACGGGTTGTAGAGCTCTCAGGCAATGCCCTAATATAGTAGTTTGAAACATACAAAGCTGCGTAGTTGAGCATTATAGTAACCACCACTTCATGTACACGAAACTTTGCTTTTAAGATCCCGGGTATAAAACCCCAAAAGGCTCCTCCTAGGGCTCCGGCCATAAGGACCACAACAGGAAAGATAATCGCAGGCAAATCCAGTAATAATCCGGCATAGCTTGCGGTTAGTGCACCAATCATAACCTGCCCTTCAGCTCCAATATTAAAAAGACCGGTTCGAAAAGCAAAGGATACGGAAAGACCGGTTAATACAAGAGGAATGGAGGAAACAAAAAACTCGCCGAAATAACGGGCGTTAAAAGCGGACTGATCCGTAAATAAGTTCGGAAGGTTGATACCCGTTACCGCTCTGATGAAAGAGGTAAATAAATCTACAGGATTCAGTCCACTAAATACCATAATCACCGAACCTGCCAAAAAACCTAACAGAATTGCAATCAGTGGAATAATAAAACCATGATATTCCTCATTCGATAAGAATCTTCGCAATTTATTCATCCTCTTTCACCTCCTTTTTCTTTGAACCCGCCATCATTAGACCCAGTTCATTTTCATCGATTTCATCTGCCTGTACTACATCCACGATTTGCCCTTCGTAAATTACGGCAATCCGATCAGAAAGATTTAGGACTTCATCCAACTCAAGAGACATCAGAAGAATCGCTCTTCCTTTATCCCGCTCTTCTATTAGTCTTTCATGAATATACTCGATTGCACCAACATCCAATCCCCTAGTGGGTTGTGCTGCAATTAACAAATCCGGTGAACGGTATAATTCTCTGGCTACAATGGCTTTTTGTTGATTCCCACCGGACATCCCGCGGGCGCCGGATAAACTTCCCTGTCCACTTCTCACATCAAATTCTTCAATAAGCTTATCTGAGAACTCCCGAATTTTTGAAAATTGAAGGACACCATTTTTAGAGAAAGGAGTTTGAAAATAATTTTGTAAGATCATATTTTCTTCTAATGTGAAATCTAAAACCAAGCCCCTTTTCTGACGGTCTTCAGGGATATGTCCAATTCCTTTAAGGGTTTTTTTACGAGTGCTTAAATTCTCGATAGGCTCCCCCTTAAGAATAACCGAACCCTTTTCCACGTCACGAAGCCCTGTGATCGCTTCCATTAACTCCGACTGACCATTCCCGTCGATTCCTGCCACGGAGGTGATTTCTCCGGCTCTAACCTCTAGATTCAACCCTTTAACTGCGTCCAGTTTCCGACTGTTTTTAACCCACAAATCCTTTAATTCCAGTACAACGTCCTTAGGCTTTGCCGGTTCTTTTTCTACTTCAAAGCTTACTTCCCGGCCAACCATCATCTCCGCCATTTCTTCCTCTGAAGTTTCAGCTACATCTACGGTTCCAATGTATTTTCCTTTTCTAAGAACCGTGCACCGATCTGCAACATCTTTTATTTCTTTGAGCTTGTGGGTGATTAAGACAATGGTTTTCCCTTCTTTTACCAGGTCCTGCATAATTTTCATCAGTTCTTTAATTTCTTGAGGGGTTAAAACCGCTGTAGGTTCATCTAATATCAGAATGTCCGCTTTACGGTAAAGGGTCTTTAAAATCTCCGCCCTTTGTTGCATTCCAACGGAAATATCCATAATCTTTGCATCGGGATCCACTCTGAGCCCATATAAGTCACTGATCTCTTGAACCTTATCCCTCGCTTTTTTCATATCAATTCTTCGAAAAGACTTTCGCGGTTCCTCTCCTAGAATTATGTTTTCCGTCACGGTGAAATCCTCAACCAATTTAAAGTGTTGATGGACCATTCCGATACCCAGTTTATCCGCAACCTTAGGATCAGAAATTTCCACCTTTTTGCCTCGGACGTTAATCTCGCCCTTTTCCGGTTGATAAAGTCCGAAAAGCACACTCATCAGTGTTGATTTTCCTGCACCGTTTTCTCCAAGCAAAGCATGGATCTCTCCTTCTTTCACTTTAAAGTCCACCTGATCATTTGCTTTAATGCCTGGAAACTCTTTGGTGATTCCTAACATTTCAATTGCATATGCCATAATATTTCTCCTATCTGTATAATATTATAGTAATATATTGATATCCTTACTTTATTATCTATCCATCGAAATTACGTTGTAACGCTAAGGATATTATAATCAGTTTTATCCATCCTAAATCAAACTGCTTGTAGAGCGACACCACAAATCTTTAGTAACTATTCAATTTCTTTGTAAAAGATCCGATTCTTAACTACGGTTAGTAATCTAAAATGCTTCCACTATAACTTATTATTGTGTTGTAGTTGCCTGTTTTGATTATACAACAAAAAATACCATGCTTCAAAGACTTTGTGCAGTAAAGATTCGCTAAAAAAACCAAGACTATAAAATCTTGGTTTTTATAGCGAAATATTAAGTTCATTTAATCCTATTAACTTTAATCCACCGTAACCTTACCGATTATTGTAATCTTGAAGGTAATGTGGGTACTTCAATCTCACCGGATACAATTTGATCGATGTAATTTTGTACTTCGGCAATAATGTCATCACTTAAATTTGGATTTTCTTCCGGTAGAGAAACCCCTTGATTCTCTAGGTCAAACTCAATAATTTGTCCTCCAGGGAAATTTCCTTCATAGGTCATAACCGCTACTTCATAAGCCGCAACATCTACCCTTTTCATCATGGAAGTTAGAATGGCGGAATTCTCTCCGTCATAAATCCCGTCTTCGTATTGATCTCTATCAACACCAATGGCCCATACGTCGTCTCCGTCACCTCTTCGTTCCATCGCTTCATTAATCATACCGTTACCGGATCCTCCGGCGGCATGATAAATCACATAGGCACCGTCATCAAACATAATGGATGCAATAGAACCTCCGGTGGAAGGATCGGAAAAGTCTCCCACGTATTCCACTAACACGTTCATATCAGGGTCTACTGCCCACACACCTGCTTCAAAGCCGGCTTCAAACTTTTGAATCAGTTCAAAGTCCACACCGCCAATATAACCTACGGTATCTTCCCCTGCTTCTTGAGCAGTAAGAGCCGCTGCTACACCCACAAGGAAGGATCCTTGTTCTTCAGCAAAGATGGCATTTACGATATTATCTCTTTCAACTACGGCATCAATCAATAAAAAGTTTTGATTCGGGAAGTTATCAGCTACTTGCCCGATGGCATCTTCAAATAAAAAACCGGGGGCTACGATTAAATCCACTTGGTCGTCGGCGAAGCTGGATAAGTTTGGAACATAATCCGCGTCGGCTTCCGACTGAAGATAATTGGTTTCCGCACCGTACTCATCAGCAAATTCCTGGATTCCTTCCCACGTTCCCTGGTTAAAAGATTGGTCATCGATTCCTCCGGTATCGGTAACCAAACCTACAAAAAAATCCTCCACGTCTTCGTCTTCACCGTTGTCATCGTCGGGATCCGTCGCTTCACCGTTGTCATTCGGGTCCACATCTTCTCCATTGTCCTCACCATTACCGCAACCGGTTAAGGCAAGAGTCATGGCCAACAGTGCCACTAATACTAAAACCCACAAATTTTTCTTCATTTTTCTACCTCCCCTAAATTTAATATTTAGACTCTCTCAGCAAGTTAAAAAGTCTAAAACCCAGTCCTGCGTTGCATGGACCTTAGTCTCATTATAATATAGGAAAATGGAAAATGCAACGCTCATTTCCTGCATACCCTTTTAATGATAATTTAAACCCCACCCATAGACCAAACTTAATTTTCAGTCCTACAGGTGGGGTGTATTGTAATTCAATGATCAGTTAAATTAGCAAGATTTATTCATCCAAGGGACGTTTAACAGTCTTCCGGTTCTCCAACCGCGTAGTCCGCCGCTTTTAAAACTTCCACAGCCTTTTTGAGGTTGTTTTCGTTAACCATTACGATAGGACCGGTACAACCCATGCCGCTCTCGGCGTAAATCCCATTTTTCCATAGTTCCTGCACCGCATCCTCCAGTTCCATAATGTCAATACCCGATAGAGAGCCCGTAACCACTTCTTTCGGTGGTTGTTTAATTTCCTCTTCTTCATCGGATTTTTTTGTGGATTTTGTCAGGGAATCCAAAATTTCTTTTAGCCCGGCTTTGTTGGCCTTTTCATATTCTTCTTTCACTCTATCCTCTAATCCTCCATTAACAAGATCCGCGGCATACTCTAAAGCTTTTGCTACCACCGGAGTTCCTGATGCTCTGGACAGAATTAAAATATTCTTATCATAACCTTCGCCGATTCCCGGACCATAGCCATAACCTAAGGCTTCATAGTCCCCTCCGGTGTGGAAGGAAGAAAATATTTTCATAAAAATATTTCCGGTTAAGGTATCCTGCACCATCACATCCGGGCTTCCGGCCAATAAATCATTTCCTCGCATAACCACACCGCCGTCGGCTCTCATGGACTGGGAAAATTCCATATCATATCCGCCATCCACTAGCTTGTTCAGGGCTTTTTCCACCTGCCGTGCACCATCCACATTAAGGATGCCGACTTTTGGCTTTAGTACGCCGGAAGCCTTTGCTGCAATGACACCATGAATTGCGTTTCGAATCATGGCTTCCGTCCGTTCCGGTGCCGATGTACCCGTGGTTGTGGCTAAATACATTTCCCTTCCTTTGCCTGGAGTTATTACCTTTCCAACGGTAGAGACTCCGATGGGGAAATTATAGTGCATTGTTACACAGGCCTGGATTTTTTTAGAAGCTAACAATTCTTCCATTAGGCTATGCATCTCGGATTCTTCAGTGGCTTCCACCACTTCTAAATTCGTATCCACTTTTGGACCAATCAACAGTACATCGAATTTCCCGGACTTCGCTGCCAGTTCCGCTCCTTTTACGAGATTCTCTACACCATGTTCACTGCCTAAAGTGGTCAATCCAACAGTTGCTTTTTCACCGAAATCTCCGGTTTCGATACCCTTTGCAATGTCATTAAACACCTTGCCAATTTGCTTTTTAATTTGTTTGTGTTCTTCTGTCACTCCATTCACCGCCTTTCATAATCGGAATCCTATTTACTCGCTCATTAGATTTTTAGCAAAGTCCTTCATGGTTTCAGCAATCATGGACCGAATTTCCTTTTCTGAAATTCCAGCACCATTTTGTTCTATTTTTCCGGTGTTTTTTTCGAGAATTACCGATACACCATCAAACTGGTTTGTCATCCTTGCTAAGAACAGGCTGCCTTTTCCTACGATCATAGCCCGTTGAATTTCATCATTTCTGAAAGATTCCAAAGCCGGGCCGATATATGGAACTCCTGAAGGAATATGTCCTTGAGTGGGTGCCCACCCAGGCATACCGTGATTGCTTCCAAAAGTCGCTACATCCTTTCGTTCCATTTCTTTTCGCTTGACACCAAGGGCAGCTATCATTTTATAATTGGAAGCCGGAACATCTCCTGCTCCTGCAGGTTTTGTAATATCCGGGTTTTGCATTTCCACAGAATACTTATCCACATCGGTGATTTTTAGATCACCCTTGTCCAGAGGGGCCGTGATTAAAGCAGTAATTACGGCCTGAGGTGAAGACCCGGTCCCAACCGTGTGACGACCGACCAAATCTGTACGAATAATTGGATGCACACCGTCATTCTTCGTTACCAAAACTGCAAATCCGCCTAAAACATCTTCGATTATCGGCATCTCCTTTTTCACATGGTCCTTACCGTTCATACCAAGTTTTGCTACGGCTCCTCCCGCAGCCACTAAAACATTTTCATATACCCCTGCTTGAACAAGAGCTGCGGCTTCAATTAAAGCATGGGTCGGCGCTGCACAAAAGGCTCTAAGGTCCGATCCGGTAGCATTCACGGCACCGATCATTTCAGCGATGGATTTGGCAAAGTTTCCCCCACCCCGTTGATTAATATCTCCACAAGCTTCTTCCGAACACTCTATTACATAATCTATGTCTTCTACATTGATATCGTTTTTAGCAATCAAATTTTCCGCAGCCAATACACCGGAAGCCTTTACTGCCAAGTTCTCGAACATAACGTGGGCATTCAGGTTTGGATCGGTTTCATGGGCTCTTTTAACGCAGCCCACCACTTGATCATTATGATAAATGGCCTCCGCGGCAAAATGATCAATGGCCTTTTGAATATCCTCCATAGCTTCCCCATCCTTAAGTTTCGCAACATGCTCTTCCTTAACCAAGGGGTGGGCTTCTAATTTCTTCTTAATTTCTTTACTAAAGCTGCTTTCGATCATTACCAAATCAAACACATCGGAAATTTTCATAAGTCCGATGAATTCGTCTTGGGGCATAATCTCTCCGAATTTACCGAAGCGTTCTGCTCCCTCTACTTTTTTGTCATACCACGGCATTTCATAGTCATTCAGGGCTTCCGGTTTTATCGTACCAATATAGGTTTGGTTTGGCGGATAAGACACCACTTCCTCAAAACTTCGCAAATGTTCGGGCAATTTCTTTAGATACTCGGATTCCGGATTGGCTCTTCTCTCTCCCGTTTGAGTGGTTCCGCTATGGGCGATCATATCCGGAGTGTGTACCAAGACATAACCCGCTCCTTTTAATACTGAATAATTCATAACTGTCACCTCCATAAATTTTAGCAGTTTTTAAATTACCAGCTACTCCAAAGGAATAGCTGGTAATAGTTCTTCATAATACTTGCTTTTTATTGCATTCCTTAGTCAAATACGGTTTGTCCGCTGACTTCCGTAGTTAAGGCCTCAAGGGAACGCTCCACAATCTTTCTTCGGAGAGCTTTTGCCTCTTCAGGGTCTAACGCCGGGTTTCCTAGGGGATGAGGAATTGCAATAGCCGGAACAATTCGATTCGCTCCTACCGTTATGGAAATCGGTACTACTGTACAAATGTGAACTACCGGAATGCCGGCTCGCTCAATTTCTTTAACCATCGTTGCACCGCAACGTGTACAAGTACCTCAGGTGGAGGTTAATATAACCGCATCCACGCCATCTTGAAGTAGCTCTTGAGAGAATTCTTCTGCAAAAGCTTTGGAACTAGCTACCGAAGTTCCGTTTCCGGTTGTGGTATAAAAATATCGGTGAAGTTCTTGTATCTTCCCTTCTTTCTCAAGGTCCCGCAAAACATCCACCGGCAGGACACAATCCGCATCGGCATTGGCATAAGTGGGATCATACCCGCCATGGGCAGTTTCATGGCTAGCCTCTAAAAGATCACTTATATCATTAATATCATACTTACCGTATTTGGATGCACTGGAAGATTCGATCCGATCAGGGTTTCCCTTGGGAACAATCCCTCCGGAGGTTACCAAGGCAACCTTTGCTTTAGTAATGTCTTTCACCGGAGGTAGTGGGTCCACACGATCAAAATCCGGCATCGGATATTCTGTGGTGAACTCTTCGCCAGCCATTTTCTTCATCAGCATATCCACAGCTCTTTTCGAACCTCTTGTTTCATGGAAAAAGTTTTTCCGAACGCCCATGGGGATATAATTATCTTCTTCGGGGCTTCCGATTTCTTCCTCTTTTAGCATTTTGGATGCTAAGGCCGCCATTAAGGGAATGGCTTTTCGCATTTTTGCTGCGGAATTACCGGTTTCAATAATGTGCACGGATTTTTTAAACATATCCGCAC
>CAZTIJ010000079.1:0-9496 GCA_964613365.1 uncultured Clostridiaceae bacterium
GGTGTTGGAAGGGGCCAATGAATCAGAAATCCTACTAAACGGAAAGAAGGTAATTAATCTATCATCCAATAACTATCTAGGGTTTGCCAATCATCCAAAGTTGAAGGAAGCGGCAATCAAAGGGGTTGAAGAGTACGGTGTGGGTTCCGGTGCGGTTAGAACCATTGTAGGCAACATGGATATCCATGAAGAACTGGAAAAAACCTTAGCTGAGTTTAAACGGGAAGAAGCGGTAATGGTATACCAATCGGGATTCAATTGTAATGCCGGAACCATTCAGGCCATCACCGGAAAAGGAGATTTAATTATTTCCGATGAGTTGAATCATGCAAGTATCATTGATGGAGCAAGACTAAGCCGTGCCGATAAGACAGTTTACAAGCATGCGGATATGGAGGACTTAGAGCGAATATTAAAGGAAAAAAGAGAGCACTATACTAATGTGCTTATTATCACTGACGGAGTATTCAGCATGGACGGTGATATCGCTCCGTTGCCTCAAATCGTGGAATTAGCGGAAAGATACAAAGCTATGACCTATGTGGATGATGCCCACGGGTCCGGAGTCTTAGGTGAAAGCGGACGGGGTACCGTGGATCATTTTGGACTCCATGGTCGAGTGGATTTTACTATAGGAACGCTGTCAAAAGCAATCGGCGTAGTAGGAGGGTATGTTGCGGGGAGCAATACCATGAAGGAATGGTTAAGTCATCGGGGACGACCCATCCTTTTTAGCACGTCTTTACCGCCGGCTGCAGTTTGTGCTATTTCAGAAGCGGTAAAACTTTTGATGGGTACTACGGAGTTTACGGACAGACTATGGGAGAACGGTCGATACTTTAAAAAGCGGATGCAGGAAGCCGGATTTGATATCGGCAATAGCGAAACGCCGATTACACCGGTAATGGTTGGGGAAGAAGAAGCAACAATGAAATTCAGCAAAGAGTTGCTAAACAGGGGAGTCTTTGTATCGGGAATTGTATTCCCCACTGTACCGAAAGGGACTGGAAGATTACGGTGCATGGTGACTGCAGGGCACACAAAAGAACAGCTGGATCAAGCTGTAGAAACTTTTGTTTCCGTAGGAAAAGAAATGGGCGTTATATAAGAAACATAAAATACAAGATAGGTATGTATAAAAGCCGGCCCCTGGCCGGCTTTTATTGTAATAAAAAAAGGGAGGAGGAAAAAAAGGAATTATCTAAGAAAGGTTTTCAATTGCTGAAAAATTCATTATAATAGAGAGTAGATAAAAAAGAGGTGAAAAAATGGTTGTAGGAATTTGTAATATTCAATTGATCATGTTTGAGAATCACTCCCTAAAAGAAAAACGTCATTTGACAAAGAGTATTATCGAGAGAATAAAACATCGATACAATGTTTCCATTGCGGAGGTTGGGGAACAGGATAAATGGCAACGGGCGGAAATTGGGATTGCCTGTGTTAGCAATGATAAAAAACATGTGGATGCTGTTTTGCAAAAAATCATTGGATACATTGATCGAGACGGTCGATTTGATATGGAAATTATACAATACGATATATTTTAAAGGGTGGTTGTAATGAAAAAATACAAATTGAATAAAGAAGAGGTCTCCGCGGTTCTGGAAATCTTGAAAAGAACCTATCCTGATGCAAAAAGTGAGTTGAATTTTCGAAATCCATTTGAACTACTTATTGCAACGATTATGGCAGCTCAATCCACGGACCGGCAAGTAAACATTGTTACGGAGAAGCTTTTTAAGCAATACCCCGGTCCGGAGGAAATAATTAAACTCACGGAAGAGGAGTTGGGACAATTAATAAAAAGTAGCGGCTTTTATCGTAACAAAAGCAAGAACATACTGAAAACCTGCAAGATATTACTGGAAAAACATCAGGGGGAGGTTCCTAAAACCCGGGAAGAATTGGTAAAGCTTCCAGGGGTGGGGAGAAAAACGGCAAATGTGGTTATCAGCAATGTTTTTGGTCAAGATGCCATTGCCGTGGATACCCATGTTTTTCGCGTTACAAACCGCATAGGGATCGTAAAAGCCAAAACCGTAGAAGCTACAGAGGAAGAACTGATGAAAAAAATTCCAAAACCCTTATGGTCTGAAGCTCATCACTGGTTTATTCTACATGGAAGAAGAGTATGCAAAGCGCGAAAACCACTTTGCGAAATCTGTGAAATTTATCAATACTGTATATACAACCGAAAACTTAGAAGTAAAGCCTAAGTGGATGTGGGAAGGAGGCTGAAATGGAAAGAGCGCTAAGTACAACTGACACGGTTTTTGCCTTGGATATTGGTACCAACAGTGTGGTGGGGATTATTGGAACATCCAGTGGGGAAAAGTTTACCATCGCACACTCAGTAATAAGATATCATACGAAAAGAGCCATGGTGGATGGTCAAATTCATGATATCCCTGGTGTTCTTGAGATTGTGCAAGAAGTTAAAAAAGAGATGGAGAAGAAAGCGGGCTTTAAGTTAAAGCACGTTTCCATTGCTGCGGCGGGAAGAGCTCTTAAAACCTTGAAGTTGTCCGAAAGCATCCCGTTAAATCAAAATAAGGAAATCACCAGGGACCAGATGAAACTTTTGGAGCTTGAAGGATTGAAAAAAGCCCATGAGGAAATGAATGGGATGCAAGAAGATGAAATCAGATACTTTTGTGTGGGGCACTCATTGACAAAGTTCCTAGTAGATGAAATGGATATTGCCAATCCCATTGGACAAAAAGGAAGAGAACTGACCGGCCATCTTATTGCTACTTTTTTACCGGAAATCGTTGTGAATAGCTTACATACGGTGATGGCAAAAGCCGGCTTACAAGTAGAGCGTATGACACTGGAGCCCATAGCCGCTCTGGATATTATCGTACCTGAGAACATACGCTTGTTAAACATTGCCTTAGTGGATATCGGTGCCGGAACTTCGGACATTGCCATTACCAAAGACGGCACCATAGTCGGTTACGGAATGACCGATGTGGCAGGGGATGAGATCACGGAGGAGATTGCCAAAGCCTTACTTCTTGGATTTGATCAAGCAGAAGCATTAAAGTGCAAACTGAGAGAAGAAAAAGAATATACTATTACCAATGTCTTGGGGGAAACCCAACGGATTAGTCGCAAAGAAGTGATAATAAAAATCCAGGGAAGGGTCGATTTCATCGCTAAAAAAATCGGTCAGGAGATCATCGCTATTAATGGGAAAGCCTCCAGTGCCGTCTTTCTAGTCGGTGGAGGTAGCCAGATTCCAGGCATGGCAGATAGCATTGCCCGTCACCTAAACTTACCGGAAAATCGGGTAGTGATAAAAACTATAACCGATATTGATGGGTTTTTAGTAAACACCCAGAGTATTAGCGGTCCTGAATCCATCACACCTTTAGGGATTTTCAAAAAATCCCTAGCAGACCATCGAGAGGATTTTATTGAAGTTACGGTGAATCATAAAGAGTTTAAAATGTTTCAACGAAACGACCTTAAAATCGGAGATGCCCTGGCTTTAGCAAAAGTGGATCCGAAAGTATTCATACCAAAGCCTCCCAAGGAAGTAACGGTAGTATTGGAGGGGAGAAAAAAACGAATTTTATGTCCGGAGGTTGAAAGAACCAGCATTTATTTAAACGATAAAGTAGCTGGGATTGATTCTTCGATAAAAAACCGGGACCGGATTTATATCGATCATAACCGATCCTCGGATGATGCCTGTTTTTCCTTAAGGGATTTATTGCCGGACCAATGGCATGAAAATTACTCTTACTATGTGAATGAGAAAAAAATGTCTTTGGATGCTAAAGTAAAGGATTCTGATATCATTGTTTTGTACGAGAAAAAGAATAAAGAAACAATCCGACAAGATGAGGTCCCGAAAATTCAAAAAAGAATAGAAGTTCACGTTAACAAAGTTCCCGTAACAATACCGATTTCTAAAGGGCCGGTGGTGTTCACGGAGGTTTTTGAGCATATAGATTTTGATCGCAGGGAAGCTAAGGGGCGGTTGGTAATGTTATTGAACGGAAGAAAAGCAGGGTTTTTAGATGAATTACAAGAAGGGGACCATTTGGAAATATTTTGGGCTTAAACAGTTTGGAGGACTTAAAATGGATACGCGATTATATGATAAAGAAGTGAATTGTCCGGTTTGCAGAAACACTTTTACCACTAAGAAAACCAGAAATCGGCGGTTAAAGGTTATAAAACGTCACGAAGATTTTTTCGTAGAGTATGAAGACATCAATCCTATTCATTATCATGTTTGGGTGTGCCCCCAATGCGGTTACAGTGCTACGGAATCAGAATTTTACAATATTACAAAACATGAAATTTCCAGTGTTAAACAGGAAATATCATCCAAGTGGAACAAAAGAAGTTTTGGAGACGCCCGGTCCCTCGATGATGTTGAGCGTACCTATAAACTAGCTCTGGCCATAGCCACTATACTTGGGAAAAGCCAGGGTTATGTAGGGGGGCTTTGTTTGAAACTGGCATGGACATACAGGGAGATGGGCTCGAGCAAAGAATTTACATTCTTGGAAAACGCAATGGCATCCTATACCAAGGCCTATGAAACTGAGCCCATGCCCCTGGAAACCATCGAAGAGGTGCCGATGATATATTTGATTGGGGAATTAAACCGGAAACTGGGGAATTTCCAAAGGGCTATTACCTGGTATGGAAAAGTGGTGGACCATAGTCAAATTAAATACTATCGTCATATTAAACTATTAGCTCGGGAACAATGGTATCTGGCGAAAGAGGCCTACAATAAAAAAAGAAAGGCTTCCCCGGAATAAACCTTGGGGGAGAGCCCTTCTTAGTTTTTAGTAGGAAGCCTGCTTAAGATTTTTGAATACAATCAGGACAATAGCCGTAGAAGTTTAATTGTTGTTTATCGATTTGATAACCGGAAAGGGCCTCCACCTCCTGGGCAAGTTCAGAAAAGGGATCCTGATCCAGATCTTCTACCTTCTTACAGTTTGAGCAGATTAGGTGCGGGTGAGGTTTGGAATTGCCATCATAACGAAAACTGTTTTCCTCAACATTGATCGCCTGAATTAAGCCGAGGGATACGAACAATTCTAAGGATTTGTAAACCGTAGCGAGGCTGATTGTCGGGTATTTAGGGGATAACTGTTTGTAAATCGTTTCGGCGTTGGGGTGGGATTTTGTGTCTTTTAGAGTTTCGTAAATAGCGATACGTTGTAGGGTTACTTTACAATCATTTTCTTTTAAGGTTTCAATGAGTCGGTTCATAATTACACCACCTTTAGAGTTTTAACGGACAACTAAGTATCTTTACCCTAAGTATAAAACAACGTTAAAGCTTTGTCAATCTCAATAGATAAAAAATCTTAACAGAACATGATTTTTATTAGGTGGAAAAATACTGAGAAATGAGTGATCGAATGGATAGGGTTTCGTTACAAAAATGTGATCGATACCAGTACCTAGAAGTAAAAAAAACTTTGTATAGAAGTTTTGAAAACCTCGGCGGACTTTCTGAATATGTGAAACCAGGGGAGAGGGTGTTACTCAAACTAAACCTATTAATGAGAAAGAACCCCGAAGAAGGGGTCACCACCCATCCTATATTTGTAAAGGCTCTAGGAGACATACTGAGCGAGTATGGTTGCACGGTAGTGATTGGGGATAGCCCCGGAGGACCCTTTAACAAAGCTGCACTGAAAGGAGTTTATCGAGGCTGTGGTATAGAAGAGATTGCAAAAAACAGCAATTTTGAATTGAATTATAACACAAAGGAGATGGTAAGATCCAATCCCGAAGCGGTGATCTTAAAGGAGATTACCGCCATAGAAGTTCTAGATCAGGTAGATAAAGTGATTTCCGTATCAAAGTTGAAAACCCATGGGATGATGAAATTCACAGGGGCAGTAAAAAACATGTACGGAATTGTACCGGGATTAATTAAAGCCGAGTATCATTTTCAGTATCCGGAGCTTAAGAATTTTTCAAACATGCTGGTGGATGTATCTAGGTATAAAACACCGGTGTTATCTTTTATGGACGGTATTGTGGGTATGGAAGGAGAAGGGCCTTCTTCGGGGGATCTTAGAAAAGTCGGGGCAGTGATTGCCTCATCAAGTCCCTACGCATTGGATGCTGTGGCCTGTCAGTTAGTAAAGATTGATCCATTGACGGTCCCGACAATTCAACGGTCTATTGAAAGAGGATTGATTCAGCAAGATTTTTCAAACATCTTGCTAAAAGGAGTGCCTCTTGGGGAATTTGGATTGGAACCCTTTAAAACCCCGGAAATTGTAGATGTGAACTTTGCCAAGGGGAGAGTCCCCGGATTTCTCGAGGGACCCGTTAACCGTGTTTTGTTGCCTAGGCCGGTCTTTGAGCATGATCGGTGTATTTCCTGCGGTGACTGTAAAAAAGTCTGTCCGGCGCAAGTAATACACTTTGAAAATAAAAAACCCTATGCAGATTTAAAGAACTGCATAAGGTGTTTTTGCTGTCAGGAACTATGTCCTGTTAAAGCGGTTCATGTTAAGCACTCACTACTAAAAAGGCTATTGTTTGGTTCGAAAAAGGACTAAATCTTTATAGCAAAGCTCTCCAAAGCATGGTCAATGCTTTGGAAATTCTCCGGCGAGGTGCATTGAGATTCGAAGGCTTTGGTTATAGAATAGTGATTGCGAAAATGAAGAGGGAACATTTTCTTTGGCATGACTGTTTCGGAAAAAGCATTGCCGGCTAAGGAAAAAAACTCACCGAGCCTCGGATCTATGGGAACAAACCCGATATCCAGGGAGGAATTCATCTTACTTAAATGGTCCCTTAACTTCCCGATCTCCTCTAAAAAGTCCTTTTTTTCCTGTTGTTGTTCTTCTGGAGAGGAGTTTTCCCAGTGCCACCAATTCAAGTCACCGCTATGAAAGAGCAGTGTATCATCGGTCGCGATTTCCACCAAATAGGAAACGCCTTGGTCGGTGGAGCCGAAAGTATTAATCCTTAAGTCGCCTACAACAAAACTTTCATTGGGTTTACAAAGTGTAAGGCTGTGCTGCGTCGTCTGGAAGTCTTTTGTATCTTCACTGAAAATATAACGGGTTTCTCCCTGTAAGCTGGTAAAGTTCTCGGTGAGGATTTCCGGAGAAAAATGATCGGGATGCCCATGGGTTACAAAATAATAAAAATCTTTGTCCTGATGCTGCTCTAAGAGATGTAAAAATTCCTGTTGGTTAAAAGCACCTTCTTCGTGAAAGTAATCAAAAATAATAAGTTTATCGTTGGTTTCAATCATTACCCCGCTGTGGTATATATGGGTAATGGTTAGGTTGTTTTGATTTTCTAAAGATCTCATGGTAAACACCGCCTTGTAAAATCTAGTCTATGCAATCAATGCTATAGATACCCATTTTTTTTGTGACAAACCATGATACCTCCATCTTTTCGGATAAGTGTTTGTTCTTAAAAAAAGAAAGTTTGATACAATTCATATCACAAAAAGGAGATAGATTATGTCGCTTAATATCGTATTATTAGAACCGGAAATTCCTCAAAACACCGGTAACATTGCCAGGACGTGTGTAGTGACTGACACTACCTTACACATTATTGGACCGATTAAGTTTTCCCTTGACGAAAAAGCTGTTAAACGAGCAGGACTAGATTACTGGAACTCATTAAAGTTATATTATTATACTAACTATCAAGAGTTCAAGAAAAGACACCGGGATAAAAACATCTTTTATGCAACGACAAAAACCCATCGAATTTACAGCGATATCGATTATCGAAGCTATGAAGAGGTGTATATCATGTTTGGGAAAGAAAGTGAGGGCATTCCTGAAGATATATTGAAACAGCAAGCAAAGAACAATATTACCCTTCCAATGCTACAGGTCGAAAAAGCCCGATCCCTTAATTTATCCAATGCCTGTGCTGTTGTTATTTATGAGGTTTTAAGGCAGTGGAATTTTCCGGGGATGCTAAAGCCGACGTCGGATTTTTAAGGGGTGTATAGGGAAAATTAATACAAAAAATAAGTTCGTTAAAAAAATACTAATTTTTTTATAAAAGTTATTGCTCTTTTAAATTATCTATATTATAATGACTGTAAAGTAAAAACTTCATAGCAGAATGCTGGATGAAAAGTGTGGGAGAGACTCGGGGAATCGAACCGAGCGCCGAAGGAATAAGCTAAAAAAGCCCATTTTTTAGCGAATCTCTCAGGCAAAGGGACCGTACTTGGACAGTTCTCTGGAAAGCACATTAAGTGCACCGAAGGAGCAAGGCCCAAACATTTTGGGAATAAACTCTCAGGTAAATCAAACAGAGTGGATTATGCAACCGGGCGTTGTCATAGTTACTCTGTTTTTGTTTGCGCAAATTGAAAGAATATTCCCTCGAAGAGGTCTGGAGAAACGGAGGAAGAGCATGAAATATTTGCTTATTACCAACAATCCATTGGTAGGAAAAATCTATGGGGACAGTAAATTTTTGCTATATCTTGAAGGCAGCTATTTAGAGGTTTTATGCTACGCTCGGGATCAGATACATAAAGGACATGAACTGCTATCCCACCCTTTATCGGGCAGTATCAAACCTAACGAAACACCATATAAGAGCTTGCTTATTTCATCGGAGTCGAAAACTTTGGATTACCGTTCCGTAACAATGATCGAAGAAAGTATCGTGACTACGAAGAAGTTTCTTTCCATACGGGACCGTACACAGGGGCTGCGGGAAGATCTTTTAAAGGACTTCCAAGAAATCGACTATCACTTGATCAAAAGCGCTCTGGAGTCGGCAAATTAGTTGGTGCGCAAGCGAAAGCTTGAATTAAAATATATAAAATGAAAGACCATCAGTAAGTAAAAATCATATCAAGGGGTGAAAACATGGAAAAAGTGTATGATGTAATTATTATTGGAGCAGGACCTTCAGGACTTACGGCAGGACTTTATGCAGCAAGAGACAGAATGTCCACCTTAGTGCTTGAAAAAGAAAAACCCGGTGGTCAAATTGCCACTACCGATGAAGTTGCCAACTATCCCGGGTCCATAGAAAATGCCACTGGACCGGATCTTGTAGCTAGAATGGTAGAGCAGTGCAAAGAGTTTGGCGCTGAAATCGAAAAAGATACTATTAGGGAAGTAAAGCTAGAGGAAAAAATCAAGGTGTTGATAGGGGACAACGGGACCTATAAAGCAAAATCAGTAATTATTGCTACCGGTGCCTCTCCAAGGAAGTTAGGTGCTCCCGGTGAGGTGGAATTAACCGGAAAAGGTGTTTCCTATTGTGCTACCTGTGATGCCGACTTTTTCAGTGACTTTGAAGTGTTTGTGATCGGTGGAGGAGACTCTGCGGTGGAAGAGGCAATTCATTTGTCGAAATTTGCCAGAAAAGTTACCATTGTCCATCGTCGGGACGAACTGAAAGCAGCGAAGTCGATCCAGGAAAAAGCTTTCAAGAATGAAAAAATATATTTTATCTGGAACACTCAGGTGAAAGAAATTAAAGGGTATGGCAT
>CAZTIJ010000080.1:0-3176 GCA_964613365.1 uncultured Clostridiaceae bacterium
GTAATACTGTGCCCAGCAGTAACATAAGGCAGATGCCCAGTATGGCCAAGTCCTGAATCCACCCTTTTCCTCTTTTCATTGTATCGCCCTCCCTACCGCTTTCAATGGATTCTTTTTTTTGTTCATTGTACCATGATACCATATTTTTTTATACCATTGTATACTTTCCAACGATTTTCTTTTCTCTATGTATACCAGAGGGTCAGACCCCCTGGTACACAAAAAAAGATCCGGGCTCCTGGAATCAGGACTCCGGTTCTTTTTCGGTGTTTCAGGGCAGTTAGGAGTACCGCCCCGATTATTACCAGACTTTTTTAAAGGTGAGTATACATGTAGTATACCCCTTTTCCCCGGGGTTCAAAACCGCCTGAAGTCTTTTTATTTCTCCTTCTTAAGGGCGGCCCTGTCTCCGTCCCGGGGCGGAGACCCCTGCATTTCCGTCAAATGCTTCCAATAACTCTTGGGCATAAACTGTTGCTGCAGTTTTTTATTCTTTCGCTGGCGGATGGCAATGCTTTGATGAAACTCCTTCCACAGGGATTGGAAATCCGTCTCCCGATGATGGAGTTTGGGCTTTCCCTGGAGGTGGTATTCCCGCTGCAGCCAGCTGCCTTGGGTACCGATCACCATGAGGTTTCGCCCTTCATCATGGATCATCCACCGCTCCGGCCCTAAGCGACGGGCAAAATGAGGGGCGATCAGGCTTAGGATGTTATGCTTCGGTTCAATTTTTCCATAAAGGGTTCCGTCGGCAAGCTCCATAAACCGGGTAAAGCCCAGCATCCGGTGTCTTTCCCGTTGAACCTTCTGTACCAGCCCGTGAAGGTTCTTCACCGCCGGGGAGGTCAGCATGGCGTCCACCTCCCGGCCCTTTTTAAATCCCAGACGGAGATAATGGTAAATCCACACCCCCCGGGAAGGTTCCTCGGATAAAAAGGCGTAATAACAATTTTTAAGGGCTTCAGGGGAAATCTTCTCCTCGATCCCCCGATACACCCGATCCGCTTTTTCCCTATCCCTTTCGATATGGTGATAATGGGATACAAAGTCCTTTTCCCTCTCCCCCTCCACAAGGATGTCATGGGGATGGAGTTTTTCATAGTAACAGACAAACACCAAGGTAAGCAACCCTTCGAAGGTGCCGTCATAGGTTAGAATCAACATTACAATTCCCCCAATACTTTGCTCGGAGCCTCCGCTTCCAGGAGGCTTTTTTCATAGAGATCGAAAATCGAGAGCTGGTGCTGATCCCCTTTTGGCTTTTGAATCAGCTGTCGCCGGATGTTCTCGGGATACAGCGCGATGCCCCCGTAGTATTTTCCTTTACAGGTAATGAAGTACTTTGCCCGTTTGAGGACGATGCCGATTTTTTTTAAGTTCGGATAATCCAGGGCAGCGACCCGCCGGGCCTTGATGATCTTACGGGCACCGCGGATGCCCACCCCGGGGATGCGAAGCAGCTCTTCATAGGTTGCTTTGTTGATTTCCACGGGAAAACGGTCCAGGTTTTCCAGGGCCCAGAAACATTTGGGATCCAGGTCCGGGTCGAAATTGGGATTGGCGGGATTTAGCAGGTCCTTCGCCGTGAAGCCGTAGAAGCGCAGGAGCCAGTCCCCCTGATAGAGGCGGTGCTCCCGAAGAAGAGGGGGCTTCGTCTGCAGCGCCGGAAGACGGCTGTTTTCGTTGGCGGGTATGTACGCCGAGTAATACACCCGTTTCATGGAAAAACGGTGATAGAGCCCTTCGGAAAGCCGTAGAATGTTCAAATCCGACTCGGGGCTGGCCCCCACAATCATTTGGGTGGTCTGCCCCGCCGGCAAAAAGGCCGGGGCATGTTTTGAGAGCTTCTTTTCCGAATGATACACGGCGAGCTCCTGTTTCAAAGAGGCCATGGGCCTTAGGATGCTCTCCTTTTTCTTTTGGGGGGCCAGGGTCAGCAGGCTCTTTTCCGAGGGCAGTTCAATATTGATGCTCATCCGATCCACATAGTTTCCCGCTGCATGGATCAAGGCCTCGTCGGCCCCGGGGATCCCCTTTAGGTGAATGTATCCGTTGAATTTTTCCTCCCGTAGGCCCTTGACCACGGCCAGGAGCTGCTCCATGGTATGGTCGGGATTTCTCAGGACCCCGGAGCTGAGAAACAGCCCTTCGATGTAGTTTCGCTTATAAAAATTCAGGGTCAGTTCAATGACTTCCCGGGGGGTGAAGGTCGCCCGTTTTACGGGATTGGAAGTTTTGTTCATACAGTACATGCAGTCATAGACGCATTCATTGGAAAAAAGAATTTTCAGCAGGGAAACGCAGCGGCCGTCCTCGGTCCAGGAATGACAAATCCCCGCCGCCGAGGCGTTGCCCAGGCCCCCCGGGGTATTTTTCCGGTTGCTTCCACTGGAGGAACAGGAAACATCGTACTTTGCCGCGTCGGATAAGACCCTTAATTTTTCTTGAAGTTCCATGCCATCACCCCTTTTGCCTGAACGATTGGATACTTTCAGTATAGCACAGAACTCCTGTTTTATCAAACGCTTGTTCTTCGTTTTTCCCGACCCTACTCAAAATCCTTATAGAGATAGCTAGGCTGGATTCCCTGGTTGTTTTGGTACTTGCCGCTTTCATAGGCCTCATAGTCCCCCTCAAGGGTATGATAGTACAGCTGACAGATCTCAATATTGGGGTAAATCCGAATGGGCTGGATACAAAAAATCTCTAAGGTCCAGTAACCGGAAAACCCCACGTCACCGAAGCCGGCGGTGACATGGATGAAAAGACCCAGTCTTCCCACGGAGGATCTCCCCTCCAGCATGGGCACCAGATGTAAGGTTCGGGTGTATTCCTTGGTGCGTCCCAGGTACAATCGGTTCGGGGCAAGGACCAGACCCTCGGGGGGGATGGTGATCTTTTCCACCTTGTTTTCCCGTTTCATATCCAACACATCATCGGTGTACATCAGCAGTTCGTCGTGAAGTCTGAGATTATAGCTGTTGGGATTGAGCTGTTCTTTTCGAAAGGGCTCGATGAACAGGTCCTTTCCCAACCGTTTTTGAATTTCCTTTCCTGACAGTATCATGGCTACGCCTCCTAGGATGGTGATTGATTTTCCTATTGAAAAAAAGCACCCTTTCGGATGCTTGGGAAACAGCGGTATTCCAGCCGCGGATCATCGTCTTTACCGGGAA
>CAZTIJ010000080.1:3186-9495 GCA_964613365.1 uncultured Clostridiaceae bacterium
TGCCGGGCGACGGCGTCGATGGTGCTTCCGATCAAGAGTTTTTCAATGGTCCCCGTCCCTCTTGTGGCCAGGGCGATCAGCGAGGCGTTCTCCGCCTCCGCCACCTCCATGATATTTCTTGAGGCGGTGCCTTCCCGTACATGGCTTTCCACCTGGTACCCCCGGTTTACAAATTCCTCTTCCATAATGTCCAGGCGCTCCCGCCACTCTTTTTTTCTGTTTTCCAACTCCTGTTGGCTCTCACTTTTTTCGATGACGGAAACCAGAATCACCCCTTTAATACCGGGAATCTCCTTGATGTTTTCCATCATTTCGATGGAGGGGGGAGAAAAATCCACGGGGATCAGAACCTTTGAAAACTTATTTTCACAGTAGGCCTGGATCTTGCCCTCATCCAACTCCCTGTATTTTTCAATCAGCATCGGGGTATCGGACATCCGAAGCACATCGAAGGTGGTGCTTCCGAGGAAACGACTTTTGATGTATCCCTTCCCGTGGGATCCCAGTAAAATCAAAGAAGGGGACTCTTTTTCCGCCATACGGATGATCTCCTCACTGGGGATTCCCGAGGTGATGGCGGTCCTTACCCTAAGACCCATTTCCTCCACGGTTTTTCGGACCCTTTCCATCTTCTGCTCATTCTTTTCTCTCAGGGCTTTTTCCCGGGCCGCCGTGGAGTGAATATCAATGACGTGCAACACCACCACTTCCTTCAACCCGGACTTCTCCAGCTCCGGCAGGCACCGGACCAGCTTCTCCGAGGGAGGAGAAAAATCCGTACACAACAGCAGTTTTTTCAATAACATGGTTCCATCGCTCCTTTCCCGTTCACCGACTCCAACCAACAGTATGGACTACTTATATATATACCCCGCTTCCCGGATCTTACATTTTTGTTTGCTGCTCTTCTTTCTTTTTTTCCTGGGCGGCCATAAACTCTTCTTTCAGGATCCCCATTTGGATTTTGTCCCGGTACTCTCCCTGATAAAAAAACTTTTTTCGCTGTCGCCCCTCCTCCAGGAAGCCACAGCTTCGGTAGCAACGGTAGCCCCGAATATTGTAATCATAAACCTCCAACTCCATCCGGTGAAGATTCATGCGATAAAAGGCGAAGTTCAGCAGCAGATTGATGGCCTCCCGGCCATAGCCTTTGTTCAGATTCTCCGGGTTGCCGATGACCAGACCGATCTCGGCGCACCGGTTTTTCCAATCAATATTGAAGATGTCGATCTGTCCGATGTATTTTCCCGTTTGCATATCCCCGATCACAAAGCCCTTGGTTTTGGGGTTTTTTCCCTCCATCATATCATTCAAGAAATTCTCCGAGGTCAACAAACTGTGGGGATAGAGAAACACATCGGATAAATAATCGGTGATCTCCGGGTCGTTGACCCATTTTCTGATATAGCGAAAATCCTCCTCCTGGTATTCCCGTAGTAAAATCCGTTTTCCGTAAATTCTGCCCATCGTTCTTCCTCCTTTATTTTCTTGTCTCTAATTGCCTATTACAGTTATTCGCGGTTTCTTATATAAATTCCTGCATTTCCGGGGGGAAAAGGAATTTTTCCCGTAAAAAACCCCGGGATTCTGTCCCGGGGGTTGGTGTTCTCTGATTTTTTATAGGCTTTTTCGGTTATGAGGCTATTTTTCCGTTTACTGCCCCCCGTCCCAGTTTTTGATCTGCCAGGTGCCCCGCCGCCGTTCGTCGCCGCCGCCGTAGATCCCGGTGACAAAGCCCTTTTCATCCACCTCCAGCCCCAGGGCCTGGATGCCGCCGTAAAAGATGCTGGAGGTATTGGTCCGAACCGACCATCCTTTTTGTCGCAGTTCATTGAGCACATCCCCCTCTAAAGCTTCCTCCACGTAAATGGACTCGTCCTCAAAGTAGAACCTCGGTCGCATGATGGCCTCCTGAAGATCGATGGGACCGCCCGTCTCGTCCCGCCCGAAGTAAAACTGCATGACGGTCTGAAATATATGGGTGGGAATTCGACGGCCGCCCGGGGTTCCCAGACCCAATACCGGTCGTCCCTGTTCCTCTAGAATCAAGGGAGAGATAAAGGTTCTCGGCCGTTTCCCCGGCTGATAGAAGTTCGGGGAGTCGGGATCGTCACTGAAGTTTCGGGATTGATTGTTCATGAAAAATCCGCCCACTTCAATCCCTGCACCGAAGAGCTCGCCAAGGGTATTGGTCACGGAGATCATTCTTCCCTCGGGGTCCACCACCACGAAATGGGTGGTATTTTTGGGGTCCTCCCGTTCCCCGGGGGAATCGAAAAGGCTCTCCACCGTGGACCGGGCCGGTTCATCCCCCGGCTCCATCCGAACCCGGGATAAAAGCTCTTTCGTATATTCCGGGGAGGTCAGGGCCTCCTGGTCCACGGATTCGAAGGCGGGATCCCCGATGGTATCCAACCGGTCCTCGTAGGTGACCCGAATGATTTCGTTCATCAAATGGATGTAGTCCCCCCGGAGGCTTTCCTCCCGTAAAAGATCCCCCACATGATAGCCTTCCCCGATCTCCGCGTCGTGGTAATACCGGCTTAAGTCCAGTTCCGTGGCCATTTGCAGGGCTTGGATCGTTACAATGGAGGAGGTGGGGTTGGCGGCTCCGTAGATATTTTGCTCCCGCCAACGCTGTTGGTCTTCGTCGTAGAATTGAAAGCTGCCCTTGGCCGGCTCTCCCACGTTTACCTGATAGGCGGAAAGGTCCTCGGCGGTCATACCGGTTCTTCGGCGAATGGCCTCGGCGATTTCCCCTTGGTAGAAGGCCTCTGAGCCTCCCTGCTGCACTTTTTCCAGGGAGTCGGCCAGCTCCGGCATCACCAGCCATTCCCCGGTTCTTATGGGGTGGCCGTCGGGGTATAGCCGATCCCGCACCGGCCCCTGCTGAAGGTACCGGGCGCCGTTGATCGTTTGAATATGAAACATTTCCGTTACCCGAAAGCCCTCCCGGGCAACTCGAAGAGAGGGTTCCAGCAGCGCCTCCCAGGACAGGGTTCCGTGATCCCGGTGCAGGGCCTCCATGCCCATCACCATTCCCGGCACCGCCATGCCCCGTTCCGGTCCGGCCCAGGAAGAGCTGGCGCTCAGGGGAGAAATCTCCCGGTAGTCATAGCTAAAGACCCCTTCCTCCGGATCGTGTAGGACCAGGGCGCCGCCCCCTCCCATACCGGAGCCGTAGGGTTCCACAACGTTTAACACAAAGGCGATGGCAATGGCGGCGTCCACGGCGGTACCTCCCTGTTCCATGATTTCCATTCCCACCTCCGCCGCCACGGGATGCAGGGCACTGACGCCGTAAAAGTCGATCCCGTAGTCCTGCGCTTCCTCTACCCTGGAATTTTCCGCCGCAATGCGGTCCGCCTCCCTGGCGGCCTCCCGTTCCTCGGGGCTCAGGCCGTCGTCGGCGCTGAGCCTGGCGATTTGATTTCTTCGAAAGGCCCGGGAAACCTCCTCCTGATTCGCCGCCTCCAAATAGGTCCAGCCCAGCAGGGAGACAAAAATAATCCCCGAGAGAATATAGGTGGCGATCAAATACTTTTTATAATTAATCATTGAAATTTCCTCCTTGAAGAACCCGGGTTTGATCCAGGTCGATGATCAGTCTTCCCTGTTCCACCCGGTAAATCTCCGGGTCTAAGTCCTTACTGAGCATCCGGAAGATCCGCCGGTCCCGGTAGCCCTTTAACAGCCCGCCGGTTTCCCGGGGGGTGGCATTTTCAATCCACATGGGTACAAAGGACAGCTCCTTGGATCCGTCCTGTAACAGATCCAACTGGGCGATGGTGGATTCCTTGGTGGTGGTCCATCCCTGATCAAAGACGAAGTTTCCCAAGGAGTACATCACCAGGGTTTCGTGGTCCCGCTCCGGGTCTAAGGGATCCCTCCCTTCGATGATACTGGCGGACTGAAGTACATGGGGATGGTGGCCGATGATGATGTCCGCCCCGTGATCCGCCATGAACTGGGCGTCCTCTTGCTGACTTTCGTTGTATCGGACCTGGTACTCATCCCCCCAGTGAATGTGGACAATCACCATATCCGCTCCGCCGCCCCCTTGATCCTCGGGGGTTTTGGCATGGGTCAGACGGTTGGCCAGCACATCCATGTTGGGGCTGGTAAACACCCCGCCCACGTTGTCACTGGCGTCAAAGCCCCGGACATAGGAGTCGGTAATGGAGATGATGGCCCCGGTTAAGTCCTCTCCCATATCAAAATAGGAGATCCTGGAGGCGTCGATCAAGCCTTCGTTTACCTGGCGGCTGGAGAGATCCAGTCCGTGGCCGATACCCAGAATTTCCACCTCCCGGTTTTCAAAATGCTTCAGGGTTTCGTAAAGGGACAGATCCCCGTAATCCAAAGAGTGATTGTTGGCCAGGGAGACGGAATCGAAGTAGGCTCCCTCCAGGGCAGCCACGGCCCAGGGCAGAGCATGAAGATGGATGTCCTTATGGCGAAGGGCCGCTTCTTCCATTTGCTCCTCTACTTCCGGGTCCTCGGCGTCCACAATGGGAGATTCCAGGTTTCCCGTAACATAGTCCGATTCCCTGAAATAGGGGCGGACGTATTCAAACACGTAATCTATATGAAAATCATTCATCCGGGCATGTTCCTCCACATGGCGGCCCATCATCATATCCCCCACCATGCTGATGCGGTATTCCACATCCTCTCCCCGGGTACCCTCCGGTACACCGGCGGAAAAAATCCAGTGGTGGCTGAGAAAGGGAATCCCCAGAAACAGTAGCAATATGGCGGCATGAAAGCTTGCCCGTTTTTGATGCCATTTGTTGCGGAGCGCCCGTTTTTCCTGTTTT
Source organism: uncultured Clostridiaceae bacterium (assembly GCA_964613365.1). Lineage (GTDB taxonomy): Bacteria > Bacillota > Clostridia > Peptostreptococcales > T1SED10-28 > Isachenkonia. The sequence continues at coordinate 8,007 of CAZTIJ010000080.1, forward strand.
GTTAATGATTTAGCCATAATACTCTCCTTTTTCCTCTTTTATAACAACTGATAAACCGTAAGAAAGCCGAAGGTCACCGCCGACAGTAAGAAGGTGGAAGAAAAGGTGGGCAGCACCCCTTGTTTTGCAATGGTATTGGCAATCAGTCCCGGTACGATAACCCCGATCCCCCGAAGCTCCAGGACGATAAAGGGGGTCAGGCTCAAGAGATCAAAGCCCAGCTTTAAAAGAATTCCCACGGTGAGCATGGCGGCAAACTTCCGCCGGCCGTATAACACCGTAACCCGTTCCAGTCCCTGAGTTACGATTAAAAAGGTCAATAGGCTGATCACTCCCACCACCAACACAAAGTACACCTGGTCAAACACCAGGCCCAAATAGCCGGGGACCACCAGGCCCGAAGGCACCACCCCGGTTTTTTCCGCATAGATTAATGAAACAATCACTCCCACAACAATGGCAATATATAAGTCAGTTCCGAACATGGGCGGTTACACTCCTTTGGCATCGATTCTCTCCGGAAGTCCGTTTATTCACAGCTCCGGGCTGATAATTTTTACTGTTTTTTTCGGATTTCCCCCGGCTGAGTTCTTCCACACCCTGGGCAATCTCCTCCCCGCCGCCGTGGATGTTTCCGATCCCGAATACCATGGTGCCTCCGGGAAGGTTGTTAAGAAAGTCCTTGACGGTCTCCGCCGGTTTGTTCTCAAAGTTCACCAGCTTTTCGGCGGGGATTTTTCCTGCGTCATAGGCCTGGACAATGGGTCGGACGGTTTTTCCCGTCAGGACCAGCTGATCCACCGATAAATGAGGCAGCACCTCCCGGGCAAACTGCAGGGTCCGATCCACCCGGTCCTCCCGACAGTTCATAATCACCACTTTTCGTTGCAGCCGGGGATACTCTTCTAGAATCCGCTCCCAGATATTAATGGTGGAAGTGGCGTCGTTGGCCGCAAATCCGTTGAAAAAGTAGCTGGGGTTCCGAAAATCGCCGAAGTCTTTCACGATCAGAGCCCCGGGATCCACCGGTGCATGGACCATGCCCCGAAGGGCCTGCTTTCGGTCAATATTCCAAAGGTCCGCCAACACATAGCCGATGGCCACGTTTTCGGGAAACATCATATAGGAAAAACGGTCCAGATCCTGCTGGGTGACGCTTTTGGGGTCGGCGATCAACACCTTGGTGTTTCGTCGGTCGGCGATTTTTCGAAAATAGGATTCGTAGGGGTTCGGGGGCATGATGACATAACCCCGTCGGGGGATGGTTTCACTGAAGGCCTCCGCCACCTGATCCAGGGTGGGGCCCATCACGTCCAGGTGGTCTTCAAAGATGTTGGTGATCACGGTGATATTGGACTGCACGAAGCGTTTTTGAAAGGTATTCTGATACTCGGGGTTCACCGCCATACATTCGGTGACCAGGGCGTCCACCCCTTTTTTCGCCACCTCCCGGACCACCCATTTCTGCTCGGAAATGTGGGGGCCCTGA
>CAZTIJ010000081.1:0-9378 GCA_964613365.1 uncultured Clostridiaceae bacterium
GATGGGAACGTTATTGCTTTTCAAAAGCTGAAACAATTGGGCCTGATGTTCTAAAACCACAGCTAAAAATCTTTCCAAGTTCTCCGGATCAAAAGCACCTATGATATCCGGCAAGTCTTTAGTAACTTCATCGGTACCGGAAAAAGCCCCTTCAAGCTCCTTGTGGATCTCCACCGCAGCAAAAAGCGCTGTATAAATATCCCCAATTTCACAAGCATGATGAATCTTATTATAGAAGTTTATTAATTCTTCATAGTATCCTTCCAGTTGTTCTTCAAAGGATAGATTTTTCTCTTCTTTCCTGTCCTCTTTTTCCAGCAGTTCCCTCATATTCATCATCAGCTGTCCGTAATTGTTTTTCAGTTCACTGATATCTTGACTGATAAAAACCGTATCATATAAAGAAGAAAAATCCTTTGGTATCAGATTCATGTTGAGAATTTCTCTTTTTAGTTTCCCTCTTCCCCGTTTGATGCTCGTTCCGTTAAGTAGAGCTGTGGCATGGGTTATGGAAAATACAATTTCCATTGCATGTTTCCTGGCATCGGAAAGGCTGTGGTCCGTAAGGAGTTTGACATAGGGCTGATAGGTTTTTTGAAACTGCTCCTTTGATTTGTTTATAAACTTTCTTCGATCCGTTGTATCCAGTCCCCTCTCCCGAAGTTGATTAAACCTTTTTAAATCCTCCTCGGATCCGTAGTACAAAACCTTTCCTTCGGTCACAATGGAGGTAATCCTTTCTTCATGATTAGCAATTCCCTCCAGTCGCTCCCAGGATATCGGCCAAAAGTCGAACCCGATTCCGTCAATAATAAATACCTTCCCCAGATTCTCTCCCCGTTTGGTTTTCGGCACAAAATACATGTCCAAATCTGACCGGCTATGGGTTTCATTATATATGTAAGAACCCATGACAACCAACAATGCAATATCCTCTTTATAGTCTTTTTCAATTTTCTCCATCAGTATTTCCGCACTTCTCATTACTTCCATCTCTTCAACCTCCTTTAGTAATCCCCGTTGTGTTTATACCGATATATTCAATTTATAAACGACTACATCACTATAATCATACCGCAGTTTATTTATTTTTACAGCGTCTTAAGACCCTGTTTTCCTCCGTCTGAAGACGGACAGCCCTACTTTTAAATACAAAAAGGATGAAAGAACCCGGATATGATCAAACCGGGTTTTCATCCCTTTATAATTAATATTATATTTCCCTACCCTATTTTTTCTAAAAATACTTCCATGATTCCGCCGCAGACCATACCGTCTTCCTCGGCATTCAAGCCGGTCATATCCACCTGTACCATTGCGGTTTTTTTATCCTCCCTATGGAAAAGATCTCGTGCTTTCCTGGTGACATCGGCCTCTGCACAGCCCCCTCCTATGGTTCCCAGATTTCTTCCATCGGGATAAATCAACATTTTCGTCCCCACTTCCCGAGGAGCAGAACCCCGTCGGGTAATGATGGTTGCCAGCACCGTTTCCCGTTTTTTTTCCGATGACTCCAAAAGAGCATTCAAAATTTCCTTCGTATAACCGGTGCCGGTTTTTTTCCGATTTTTAACGAGAATGATTTCCGCCATAATGGCTATGGCAATCTCCACCGGAGTTTCCGCCTTGATGTCCAAACCGATGGGAGTATAAACCTCTTCTACCTTTGCCGCCTCGTAACCCTCTTCCAATAAATCTTCCTTTACTTTCTTCACCCTTTTCTTACTGCCGATCATACCCACATAACCGCCGGGTTTTTGAATGATCTCTTCTAAGCAGATTTTATCATAACGATGTCCTCGGGTAACAATAACAAAGTAGGTGTTTTCGTCGCTCTCAATTTTCTTTAAAGCACTTTGAAAATCCTTACAATGCACGTGTTCTGCTCCAACTCTCCTGGCATTATCCGCAAAAGTTACCCGGTCATCGATCACGGTCACGGAAAAGTCCGCCATCAAACCAAATTGAATAATGGGCATGGATACATGTCCGGCACCGCAAATCACCAGCTTTTTTGTAGGACTAAGAACATCACAGAATATACGATTCCCTCGGAGCTCCAACACCTTGGTTTCTTCTTCTTTTAGGAAAACTTCTCTAAGCTCGGAAAGAAAACCATTTTTCCCTGAATCCAACAGTATTTCCCCGTTACTTATAAAAGCCTTATCCCCTGAACTCTCACCATCCACTACGGTTATCACTTTGCTCAATGATTCTTCTTCAAATTCCTGAATAAGTTCGTATAGGTTTTTCATATAATCATCCTTAGTTCTTATGACTTGTTGTTAAAATTACGATGAAGTGCAATCCATCCCATTGTATTCCTTTCCCATTGATTTCAAGAATTATCCTGTTCTAACACATCACAGTAACACAACCTTGAGAATCGTTATTCACCATCGAAGGGCTGTTCAATCCTTGTATAGGATTGCCCCTACATATCCGCCGGGGGACAAATGCTTTTCAGTATTCCAAAACCCTGTACCACTTCAATTTTTACAATCCCGGTATTGGGAATACGAAAATGCCAACGACTTTCCATAGGGAGCTCCAGAAAATGCACCAAAGCCGATTGGATCACCCCGCCATGGGTAATGATTAACCTTGTTTCCTTTTCATCCCCTACCTCCCGAATTTTTTGAAGTCCATGAACTACCCGTTGATGAAAGCTTTCTAGGGTTTCCCCTTCAGGAATCGAATAATTTCCATAGTTCTCCATTAATAGTTGCCATTCCTCAGGATAGCGCTTTTCAATTTCCCCCTGGCTCAAACCCTCGAAAATTCCGAAATGAACCTCCTTTAGCTCGTCCATAAATCGACTTTGAACCGGTGGGGATGTCCTGCTTTGATTAAGCTCTTCCTCGATCCCTTCGGCCAACACTTTTGTACGATATAAGGGACTGCTGTAAAGAAGAACTTGGTCCTTGTGGGATATGTCCTTTTGTATTTTTTTTCTTACGGCCTCTACTTGCCGTATCCCTTTATCGGAGAGCTTGCTGTCGGTCCATCCGGCAAAAACTTTGCCGATGTTATCCTCGGTTTCTCCGTGACGTATGAAAATCCATTCCATTCAATTTCCTCCCCTAGGTTGCTTCAATTTTAATCATGATTTTTCTGGTCCTTGGCCCGTCGAATTCAGAGAAAAAAATTCCTTGCCATGTCCCCAGAAGAAGTTTCTCATTTTCAATCAATACGGTTTCACTCATTCCCAGTATGCTTGCCTTTACATGGGCGGGAGAGTTGCCTTCCATATGGTCATAGTCCTTGTTTTCCGGAACCATTCGGTCAAATGCCAGAATCATATCCTTTTTTACATCTGGATCGGCATTTTCGTTAATGGTTACCGCGGCTGTGGTATGGGGGATAAAAATAGTAACCCTTCCCTCTTGTACTCCTTCTTCTTTTATCATCCCCTGTACTTTTTTTGTGATATCTATCATTTCATTTTTATTTGATGTGGACAGCGATAATTCTTTAAGCATATCCATGCCCCCTTAATCATTATAGTATATAACCCTAATATAAACAATTTTACCTTTTGTCCTACGACTTCAAGACCAGCTCTCCATTTTCCCCGTCAATTTCGAGGGTTTGATGATCTTGAAGCTCGCCCTTGATAATCATCCGACCGATTTTAGTTTCCAAGTGTTTTTGAATATATCGCTTTAATGGCCTTGCCCCATAAACCGGGGAATAGGACTCCTCGGCGATAAGACGTTTTCCTTCATCTGTAACAGACAAAGTAATGTGGCGATCATCCAAACGTTTCTGCAAATCTCTGAGACTGAGTTCCACAATTTTGTAAAGTTCATCTTTCCGAAGGGGTTTAAACATCACCGTACCGTCCACCCGGTTTAAAAACTCCGGTTTAAAGTGTTTTCGAAGGCTTTCCATCACTTGATTTTCCACAGTCTTGGAAATTTCATCTTCCTCTCCGATGTTCTCTAATAGATATTGACTACCGATGTTGGAGGTCATGATAACCACAGTGTTTTTAAAATTCACGGTTCGACCCTTGGCATCAGTTAATCTTCCGTCATCCAACAGCTGCAGCAATACATTGAACACCTCCGGATGGGCTTTTTCAATCTCATCGAGAAGTATTACGCTGTAAGGTTTTCTACGCACAGCCTCCGTCAACTGGCCACCTTCCTCATAGCCCACATATCCCGGAGGAGCTCCGATCAGTCTGGCCACAGTGTGTTTTTCCTGATATTCACTCATATCAATTCGAACCATATTCTCCTCTGTGTCAAATAAGGCTTCCGCCAAACTTTTGGCAAGTTCGGTTTTTCCCACACCGGTGGGGCCAAGAAAAATAAAGGAACCAATAGGTTTTCGCGGATCCTTCAATCCCGAACGAGCCCTCAAAACCGCATCGGATACGGATACTACCGCTTCATCCTGCCCGATCACCCGTTGATGAAGAATATCTTCTAAGTGAAGAAGTTTCTCCCGTTCACTCTCTACCAGCTTGGTCACGGGAATCCCGGTCCAACGGGATACAATTTCCGCAATCTCGTGATCCCGCACCTCTTCTGAAAGAAGCTTTTCGTCACTTGGTTCCTCCTTCTTTTCCCGGGCTTCCTGAAGCATTTTTTCCTTTTGGGGAAGATCATTGTATTTTAATTTCGCCAGCTTTTCCAAATCATAGTTCCGCTCCGCTTCTTCAATCTCCCGTTTAATCTCATCAATTTCTTTTTGCAGCTCTTTACTTCGTTGGAGATTCTCCTTCTCCGTTTCCCACTGGGTTTTCATTTCATCGGACTTTGTCTGTAGATCGGAAAGCTCCTTTTGTAAGGTTTTCAATCGTTCTTTGGAATGAGGATCGGTTTCTTTTTTTAAGGCTTCCTGTTCAATTTCCAATTGCATAATCCTTCGACTGATTTCATCCAGTTCCGCCGGCATACTGTCTATTTCTGTTCGGATCATGGAAGCGGCTTCATCCATCAGGTCAATGGCTTTATCCGGTAAAAAACGATCGGAAATGTATTTATGGGATAATTCCGCACAGGCTACCAAAGCATTATCGGAGATTCTTACGCCGTGATGGATCTCAAAGCGTTCTTTGATTCCCCGAAGAATCGAAATCGTATCCTCCACTGTCGGTTGATCAATTAATACCGGTTGAAATCTTCGCTCCAGGGCGGCGTCTTTTTCAATGTGTTTTCGGTATTCATCGATGGTGGTCGCCCCAATACAATGCAGTTCCCCTCTTGCAAGCATGGGTTTTAAAATATTGCCCGCATCCATGGCCCCTTCGGTTTTACCCGCACCTACAATGGTATGGAGCTCATCTATGAATAAGAGAATTCTTCCGTCGGATTTATGAATTTCATTCAAGACCGCCTTTAAACGTTCCTCGAACTCACCCCGGAATTTTGCACCGGCGATTAATGCCCCCATGTCCAGGGCAAAAATTGTTTTATCCTTTAGGCCTTCGGGAACATCTCCTTGGAGTACCCGCTGTGCAAGACCTTCCACTACAGCGGTTTTTCCCACGCCGGGCTCTCCGATGAGCACCGGATTGTTTTTTGTTCGCCTTGACAGAATACGAATCGCCCTTCGAATCTCCTGGTCACGTCCAATTACAGGGTCAATCTTTCCTTTTCGGGCCATCTCCACAAGGTCTCGCCCATATTTTTCCAAAACTTCATAGGTGTCTTCGGGATTTTGAGTGGTAATCCGTTGGTTGCTACGTATTTTCATCAGTGCATTTAACACATCTTCCCGATGAATAGCAAAACCACTGAACAGTTTTGCAGAGAAGCCTCCTCGCTCTTCCAGCAATGCCAAATACAGATGCTCTACTCCAATGTAGTCGTCTTTGAATTTTTCGGACTCTTCCTTTGCGGAAATCAAAAGCTGGTTTGCCTTTCGACTAAGATAAACATTGGATGCCCTTTGTCCCTCTACCTTAGGAAGACTTTCCAAATAGGTGAGGAGCTCTTTTTCCATGGCCGCCCCGTCTTTTTCCAAATAACGCATCAGTTTTCCAATAAGACCTTCCTTTTGTACCAAGAGAGCATAGTGCAAATGTTCGCTTTCAATTTGCTGGTTTCCCAGTTTTAATGCCTGTTCCTGGGCAGAAGTCAACGCTTCCTGTGCCCTTTGGGTAAATTTATCGATGTTCAATTGGATTCCTCCTTACCGTTTTCTATCGACTGGGTGTATAATCCGATATCTCCCGGAGTCTTTGATACAGTTCCTTTTCCTTTTCGGATAATTTTGGGGGGTTCACTATTTTTATCGTGAGATAAAGGTCTCCTCTTTGACCACTTCCCTTATGATATCCTTTTCCTTTGAGTTTTAACTTGTTGCCGGATTCTATCCCCGCGGGGACTTTGACGTTTACATGTTCATCCAGGGTTCCAACGGAGATTTTCCCTCCCAGAGCGGCTTCCCAAGGAGTTACTTTTACCTCCTTGTAAAGATCCAGACCCTCTAGAGTAAATTCCTGGTTGTTTTTGAGAGTCAGTTTAATGTATAGATCTCCCGTTTTACCGGTGTAGGGATCCTTCCTTCCCTGGCCTTTCAATTTGATTTTGCTACCGTTAGTTACTCCCTTGGGAATCTTCACTTTCAAGGTCTTTTCTCCCTTTTCCGTGTTCAATCTCACATGCTTTTCTCCACCATGGTAGGCCTGCGAAAGTTCAACTTCCATTTCCGCCTCAATATCCATATTAGGAGCGCCGGACCCTTCATAGGACTTGGCATTTCCTTGATAGGACCGGTTACTCCCTCCAAATCCTGCAAAAATGTCATCGGAAGCAAATCCGCTCCCTCCGAAAAACATATTGAAAAAATCACTGAATTCGTCGCTACTGAAACCTGTAGCACCGCTACGCCTTCCCTTGGTATGATAGTCGAAACCGAAATCCCGGGGATCGAACTGGGAACCATGCTGAAATTGCGCAGAGCTTTGAAGTTCGTCATACTTTCTACGCTTTTCGGGATCCTTTAACACCTCATAGGCTTCATTGATTTCTTTAAATTTGGTCTCCGATGCAGAGCTATTTTTGTTAAGATCAGGATGGTACTTCTTTGCTAGATTTTTATAGGCCTTTCTAATCTCTTCTTTCGAAGCATTCTTGGATACTCCCAGGACTTCGTAATAGTTTTTATACTCCACCGGCTCACCCCCTTTACTTTTTATATTACTTACCCTCCAATCCATAGAAACAAACCACACCGGAAGTCCTCCAATGTGGTTTTTCATTTTGGTTGTTATTCAATTTCAATTGCTTTGGATTTGTCCTCTTCCACTTTCTTCGGCACCGTAATTTCAAGAACTCCATCGTTTAGCTTAGCCTTTATACCTTCATCGCTTGCATCTGCTAGGAAAACATTTCGTTGCATGGAAGTATACCGTCGTTCTCTGTGAATATAATTTTTCTGGCCTTTATCTTCCTTAACCTCTTCCTTGTTTACTGAGATACAAAGTCTACCATCTTCAATGGATAAGCTTACATCGTCTTTTGTGATTCCCGGTAGTTCGGCTTCTACGGTGTATTCCTTGTCATCTTCTTTCACGTCAATTTTAAAGGTGTCCTTCATTAAACTTCTGGGTCGTGCCCTATCCTCTGCAAAAAAGTCGTCAAGCATGTTGTAAAAGTCATCAAATCCAGTGCTCATTAGGTCCTTTCTTCTTCGATTAAAGGGTACTAAACCTGGCATAATCAACCACTCCTTTACATGATAATTTTTTGAAGCTTGGTTTTGTTAGCACTCTATGTTGTCGAGTGCTAATTTTGATTATATTATAGCATATTTTTTTTTCATGTCAACATTTTTCATGATTTTTTTTTGGGGGATGAGTAAAAAAATGAAGGTATTCAGTCCGTGATGCAACGAATACCTCCCTTCCTATTAAGCCACTTAAGCCACTTTTAAAATTGTATGCACTAGTTTAAATGCAGTCCGCCTTTTAATACTGTTCGTTTAAGGGCGATTCCGATCGGAATAAACAACGCCATTCCCACGGAGCTTTGTAGCAAATCTCCGGGAATCCCTGCCAATGCAGCCGTAAAGTTTCCGAGCATAATTCCGCCGGCGATATAGTAACCAAAGGTCATCCATAAAACCCCTGTCAACATGGCAAATATATTTCCCTTTGACAAAATCGGTTTGCTTTCTCCACTGGATAAACTTCCAATCAAGTAACCCATGATCCCTTTTACCACTAAGGTTGGAATTATCCACTGACTATATCCTAACAACAGATCTGCTATGGCTGAGCCTACGCCCCCTGCCAGAGCTCCTTTTTTCTTCCCGAAGAGAACCGCTGCAAGAAAAATCATCATATCTCCTCCATGAACGTATCCATGGGTTGCCGGTACCGGAATGGAGATCATCATCGTACCAACCGTAACTAAGGCCATCAATAATCCTGTCAAAACCAAGCTTTGTGTCTGATTTTTCATATTACCCCTTCTTTCTTTATATGTGAATTATATCTTCATCTAACTACATCATAGAATCTTAGAGGGAATAATGCAATACGATTTTTCATAATTTGAATATTGTATCGGTATAATTTTCTAAATATTTAAATCCATATCGGTATTTATGTGCAAGATGCCATCTCTAATACTTAACTTTCGAAACCTTATCCTCCAAAAAGAAGTCCATTGGAATATCTAAATTAGAGAGGACTCCCTTAATTAACTTTCCTGAATACCGGAAACAAAAACAGGGTAAATAGCTTTTAAATCGAGGTGATTGATATGTTAAAATCTATTATTTATAAATCCCTATACGGGGTAGACGGCATGAAAGTTTGGATTACCCTAATAATTTTTATGATTTTTATCATTGTGGTGCTTCCCAGTGAAGCGGCGCGATCCCAACAGTTTTTTGGCGATACCTCCCCACCGGATACTTTCTTTTTCTACTCCGGCGAAGAACTATATCGTATCGCTGGGGATTTCGATTCCCAAGGGAGGGCTTACTATATCCGTTCCCGATTCACTTTCGATATTGTCTGGCCGATAGTCTACGGCTTGTTTCTATGGGCGGCAATTGCGTATTTCCTTAAATCATATAAATACAGTAGAGCTCGTTACCTGGTTTTGCTTCCTATTATTGGAGTTCTTCTGGACTTTTTGGAAAACACCGGCGCCTCCCTTGTTATGGCTTTGTATCCTGAGAAATTTTCCCCTCTTCTTCATATTGTTCCTATTTTTACATTGACTAAATGGTTGAGCATCGGTGCAAGCTTTTTGGCATTAGTACTGCTGATGACCACACGTTGCATAATGCTTTTTCAATCACGATAATTCATTCTCTTTCGTAATTGAAGAATGTTCCTGCATCAAAAAAATCCTGTGATCCGTAAAAGGATTCTCACAGGATTTTTTTCAGTTCTTCACTTTGGTT
>CAZTIJ010000082.1:0-9213 GCA_964613365.1 uncultured Clostridiaceae bacterium
TAGGGCGGCCTCCCCGGTTTTCGCTTTCCGGTAGGGACGCTCCGAGGTCATGGCCTCAAAGGCATCGGCAATGCTGATGATACGGGATTCCAGGGGGATCTCCTGTTTTTTCAGGCCTTGGGGATACCCCCCTCCGTCCCAGCGTTCATGGTGATACAGAATGATCTCGGCTATATCCGCATACTCTTCCAGGGATTTCAGTATCTGGTAACCGGTCTCCGGATGCTGCTGTACCAGTTCGTATTCTTCCTCGGTTAGCTCACCGGCCTTATTGAGAATTTCCGGAGAGATCATTACCTTCCCGATATCGTGCAAATAAGAAGCCTGTTTCAGTTTTCCCAGGGCCCGGGGATTCATCCCCAAAGCCTGGCCCATAACCCCTGCATATTCCCCCACTCGTAAGGAGTGTACCTCCTCTTGTTGATGCTTTTCCTCAATGCTTTGCAGTATTCTATTGATGGTTTCACTGCGCAGAGCCCCGCCGTTTTGCCGCTTGTTTTTATACATTCTTTTCTCCGCAATGCTTTTGATGCTGCTCAGCTGTTCTTTGCTATGGGTTTTTACTGCAAAACCCAGGGCAATGGATACCGTCAGGGGCTCCATTTGTGCTTTGGCGATCTCTTGATGGATCCTTTTCGAAACAATTTCCCCCTGGTCCTTTGTGGTTCGGGGTAGCAGGATGCTAAACTCGTCTCCCCCTACCCGGGCCACCGTGTCCTGTTCTCTGCAGCTGCTCTTTAAGACTTTCGCCACAAGCTTTAACAGTTGGTCCCCTTTTTCATGGCCGAAGGCATCGTTGTTCAGCTTCAAACCGTTAAGGTCGATGTAAAAATAGGCCAAGGGGAGGTTCTCTTCCCGGTCCAGATCTCTTTCCATGGACTCCATATATCGCCGGTTATAAAGACCGGTCAAATCGTCATGAATGCTAAGATACTCAATTTGTTTCTGCCGCTGAACGTTCTCGGTAAAATCATTGATGTAGCCGTGCCACAGCACACTGCCGTCGGACAGCTTTTCCGGACGGGCGGATCCCTTTAACCACCGCTCCCCTTTTTCCGGCAGGACCACCCGATACTCCACTTCCCAAAGACTTAAGGTTTGGGCGGATCTTTCAATGCTCTTCATAACCCGGGCATAATCCTCAGGGTGAATATGGGAAAACACCACGGTAGGATTGTGGTAGACCTCCCGGGGGCTGACTTCACAAAGTTCCTGAACTCCGTCACTGATAAACAGAAATTCCAAGCCTTGTAGATCCTGAAGTCTTGCCTGGAAAAATGCCCCGGGAACCTGTTGTGTAAGACGGGCAAACCGCCGATTCTCCTCTGACAAGGCTTGCTCCGTTTTTTGCCGTTCCAGTACCATGCCCACCTGGTTGCTGAAGATCTCGGAAATTTCCTGTTGCTGAAATTCCTGCCCTTCGGCCATAAACACCGTAAAGTCTCCAAGGGGTTTTTCCTTGTTCATAATTTTAATGACCACAGTCTCCCCGACTTTCAAACGCTTGGACGCGACTTTTACGAATTTTCGGGGAAGCACTGCTCCGGTAAGGTCCTCCAACCGAGAGAAACGGGTGGTGGTTTTCCCTTTCATCTTCTGTTCCCGTACCTCGTCCCTGTCCCATGTAATTTCTCCACAGCAAAGCCCCACCAGCTTCAGTCCCAGTTCAATGAGCTTGGGATCACCGGCAATGGCCTTGGTGGCAAAGCCTTCCCCCTGTTCATCATAGAGGTTAAAGGCCGCAAATTTCCCCTGGGAAATCTCCAGGAAGTCCTCGGTGATCTTTTGGTAGTCCAGCTTTTTTCTTTGCAGCTGTATGAAATCCCGGGAGTATTCCAACACTTTTTTCAAAGACCGCTTCTCCGCCTCCATAGGCTTGTTGGCTATGTACTTTTGTTCCTGTTTATTTCTGTCCATGATCGTCCTCCATTAATTAATCCACGGTATCATCCATCATCGGTCATCGGTCCCGGAGTGTGCAAACAAAAATAACCGACGGTTCGCCGGTTAGATTTTTTGATCAAAAACTTCTCCAAGCTTTTTCTTTATTCCCTTTTGCACCCGGATCCGTCGGTCCACCTCTGCGTCGGACAGGGCTTTTTTCACCACGTCTCCGGTTTTATTGTCCACCACATGGACCACGTTTTTCTTAAGTTCCTTGTTATAGGTATATTGGATCCGGTGATTCTCCCGCAGGCGATAACCCTGGGCCTCCGTTACATCATCCACCTGTTTCGGCGCAAGTTTTGGAATCTTTCCCTTGACCAGCTCCTTCATCCTCTGTTGATAGTTTCCGTAATCCGTACCTTTGTCCGTTATCTTCAAAGAGTCCACCTCCCTCTCCTCTACTAATAAGTATCGGCACTTTTACGGGGTTTTGTTAGCCCTTTTTCCTCCTCAGGATTTTTCCAAAATACTTTCCACCGCTTCCTTCCAATGGGTAAAGGCAGGGTCCAGCTCCAAATTAAAAAAGTTAAAAAGCTTTTGTTTCGTAAACTGTCCCTGCTCTGCGATCAGTCGTTGAATTTTTGCCTCCAGCTTCTCCGTGGTACGACGAAGGACGGTTTTTCGTTTCGTATCCAGACCCTCCATCTCGGGACCCAGGGCCAACATCACGTTCTTATAGGGCATCAACACATCCAAAAGGGGCTCTAGGGTATCTTCCTTTTCCAGATACAACAGTTTTTCCCCGATGCTGTAAAAAGCCCGTTCCATATTTCCCAGTAAATTCTCTATATACCTTTGTACTTCCCGATCCATGGCCCTTTTCCTCCCATTCTCAAAAGTTCTCATCCACTTACTGCAGGGTATTTGCCTGATGCTGCATAATAAAGGGATTGATCCAGCTTAGGGCGAGCAGACTGAGGATAAGATACAAAATCGAAAAGTCCTCGCCCCCAAGCTTTGCTATTCGCTTCCCCGCAAGAAACTGCCACACAATATAGTAAATCCCAAAAGTTGCAATGGTTAAAACAATATGGACCAAAGCGCTGAGCCCTTCCCCGGTACTGCGGCGCAGTTCCTCGTGAAAAACAATGTACCAGTATAATTCATACAGTCCCAAGGTCACAATGGTTAGAAGAATCATCATGGGGACGGATCTTCTTTTCATATTTCATCGCTCCTCGTGTAGTATATTCAAAGCAGTCATTCTTTATAATTTCCAGCGGTTCTTTGACAACGGAGTTCCGGAAAACGGTTTCCATAAAATGATTGAGGGTCTTGAGACCTATCTTTATCCTATCATACCCCTTCGCCGGGAGCAAAGAAAAAGGTGCCGGAACCCTTTGCCGCCACCTGTTCACTCCCTATAGCTGAATATCGATATTTCCTCCTATGTGGGGATTTACCGACTGTTCCATGGTTTTTGCCGCGGAGTCCATTAACTTTTCCAGGCCTCCGCCTTGGGTATCCATGGCCATTTTCATTACCGAGGTGCTGACCTCATTTTGAAGCTTCATCTGACTAAGACCCATGGATAGGGCTGCGATATCCATCCTTAATACCTCCCCTGCTACATTTTTATATCTCTATTTATATTATCGGCAATCCACTTCCTTTCTCCAGGTTTTATCCGGCTTTTATTCGGATTTTCTCCAGGATGATCTAAAAAAGTGTACCAGAGGGTCTGACCCCCTGGTACACTTTTTGTTAGAAATCGCTTTCCCAGGAGGCGTGGTTGATGCCCCGTATGGCCATTACCTCAATAAAGAATCGATCATTGAAAAACTTCGACGGAAGCTTTACCCGAAAACGGACCACGATATCCCGGGCATCCTCGGAGAGGTCCTGGTCGGAGACCACCCGGATGTCCTTGATCACGATGTTGTACTTCCCCATGACCTGGCCCAACTCCCCTAAAAGGCCGGGGCGTTCCTTGGCAAAGATCACCAGCTCTTTGTACTTTACCTTAAACAGCCGGTTTTCCGTGGCATTCAGACCCTTTAGGGTAAAGAGTACGATCAAGGTGGTGGCAATGCCCCCGGCGTAGTAGCCGTTTCCGATGGCAAGGCCGATGCCGCCGCACACCCAAATACTTGCGGCGGTGGTCAGACCGCTGATATTGTTTCCCGTTCGAAGAATCGTTCCCGCCCCTAAGAATCCGATCCCGCTTACCACCTGGGCCGCCAACCGGGCCGGGTCTCCCCCTGCGCCGTCGGGACCGTAGCCCTGAAATCCGTACATGGAAATGATCATAATCAATGTGGAACCCAAGGTTACCAGTACATGGGTCCGAAGGCCGGCGGGACGATTGTTCACTTCCCGTTCAACCCCGACAACCCCTCCCGCAACCGCGGAAAGGACCAGTCGTAAAATCAGTTCACCGGTACTTAACATGTTCTTTTACCGCCTTTCCTTACGTATTCGTTGTTTAGCCCTACATCCTGTGTTAGCTGACTTTCCGGGACTGATAGGAAGAGCTCCCTTCCATGCTTCGGGTGGCCACCACATCCACTCCGGTGTCCAGAAGGTTTTTAACGATCACCTGGCCCACCTTTGCCGGTGCGGCGACCTCTGCCTTATTGATCACTTCCATGGCCGCCATCAGCAGCTCCTTGGGGATGGCCCCCTTGGTGGTTACCGGCAGTCGGGGAAGACTTCCCTCGGTGATTTTCACCGTGGTGGTTAACACCCGGGTGGGGTTGGTCATCTCTTTGATTCCGTAGACCTTTCCCCGCAGGCATTGATTGCCGCTGACGGCATAGCCCTCTTCCGTTTTCCCGTCCTTCACAACCTCCATATGACAGCCCACCGGGCATACGATACAAATCATTTCTTTTTTATCCATTAAGCACCCTCCTCTTGAATCAGTTCGATGGTCAGGTTTTTCATACTGTCCCGGTCCATGTTCTCAAAATCCAATACCAGGTTTTCCATCTCTCCCGGGGCCACGTGGCGCCGCTTCACGCTGCGAAGTACCTGGTCCCCGCTTTTCGCCACCAACTTCACGTTTTGGTATACGCCGTCCACCCGCATCATAAATTCTGTTTTACCACTTAGATTCTCCGGTCGGATCTCCTGGGGCACCACGTAACGAACGCCGTTGATTCCCTGAACAAAGATCCTATGATCGGTGTTTTTCAGTTTTCCCTTTACGAAGTCCGCGGCATTTCGACCGGCCTTCCGACTTTCCTCCGTAACCCAGTCCACCAGGTCATGGACATGGACCACGTTTCCGCAGGCGAAAATCCCCTCCACGCTGGTTTCCATGGCTTCGTTGACCCGGGGTCCGGCGGTCAGGTTGTCCAGGGTAATCCCTGCGGATTTCGACAGCTCGTTTTCCGGAATCAATCCCACGGAAAGGAGCAGGGTATCACAGTCAAAACGCTTTTCCGTCCCGGGAATCGGCTTATAATACTCGTCCACCTTGGCGATGGTCACGGCTTCCACCCGGTCTTTTCCCTCAACATCCACCACGGTGTGTTGCAGATGCAGGGGAATATCATAATCCTCAAGACACTGGACGATGTTTCGGTTCAACCCTCCGGAAAAGGGCATCAGCTCCGCCACGCCCAGCACCTTGGCTCCCTCTAAGGTCAACCGTCTTGCCATGATCAGGCCGATGTCCCCGGAACCCAGAATCACCACCCGTTTTCCCGTCATATAGCCTTCCATGTTGACAAATCGCTGGGCCGTACCGGCGGTCATTACCCCCGCCGGCCGGGTTCCGGGAATCCGAATGGCTCCCCGGGTTCGCTCCCGACATCCCATGGCCAGGATCACCGCTTTCCCCTGGATATTCAGTATTCCATCTTCCTGGTTCATGGCCCGGACGGTTTTGTCCTCCCTTACTTCCAGCACCATGGTATCCAGTTTGTATTCAATGCCCATGTCCTTTAATTCCTCAATGAACCGTTCGGCGTATTCCGGACCGGTCAGCTCCTCCTTGAACACATGCAGGCCGAATCCGTTATGGATACACTGCTGCAGGATTCCTCCCAGCTCCAGGTCCCGTTCCAGTACCAAAATATCCTTCGCTCCGTTTTTCTTCGCTTCAATGGCCGCCGCAAGCCCTGCGGGCCCGCCGCCGATGACCACAATCTCATAATTTAACACGGTCATTCCTCCTTATCTCCGCTTTTACCGTTTTTTGTTGTTCCGTCTTCCCTGTTATTTTGTCTCCTCGGTTAACACATAGGACCCCTGACCGTCCTTTAGCACGTCCTTCATGTCCACATTTAGCTCCCGGGATAAAATCTCCATTACCCGGGGGGCGCAAAAGCCTCCCTGGCAACGGCCGGAGCCCGGTCGGGCCCGACGCTTGACGCCGTCCAGGGTTGTGGCCCCGGCCTTTCTTCGGATCACATCCACGATCTCTCCCTCGGTGATGTTTTCACATCGGCAGATGATCCGTCCGAATTTGGCGTCCTTTGCAATCAGAGCCTTTTGTTCTTCGGCACTCAGGTCCATAAAGTGGATGGACGGGGTGCGTTTCGGTTGAAAGTCCGACTTTTCCCGTAGGGCTATGCCCGTGGTTTCCTCGGCGCTACCTACCAGCGCCACCACATATTCGGCAATGGCCGGGGCCGCCGTCAGTCCCGGAGAATCGATCCCCGCCACGTTGATAAAGTCCGGTCTGTTCTTTGAAGCCTCTACGATAAAGTCCTTAGTGGCCACCTTCGCCCGTAGACCGCTAAAGGAAGTGATCACATCCCGAAAACCGATGGCCTCCAGGGTGTTTCTGGCATGGTTGTCAAGGGAGGTCAGGCCCTCGAATGTGGTTTCGGTGTTCTCCTTGTTATCCGCCGCCTCTGCCGTAGGCCCAAGAAGGAGATTTCCATGTACCGTAGGCAGGATCACCTTTCCCTTCCCCGCCGCTGACGGACAGCCGAAGACCACGGTGTTTACCATATCTCCCACGGATTTATCAAACAAGTTGTATTCCCCCCGGTTGGGCATGATTTCAAAGGTTTTTTCATTGACCATTTGATCGATCTGATCGGCATAGAGGCCGGCGCAGTTGATCACAAGCTTCGTGGTATACTCTGCGTCCCCTGCCATGATCCGGTAACCCCGATCCAAGGGATCTATGGCGGTAACGCCGCTGTTTAGGCGAAGGTCCACTCCGTTTTCCACCGCATTTTCCGCCAGGGCGATGGCCAGCTCCCAGGGTCCCACAATCCCTCCGGTTTTCGCATACAGCGCCCCCTGTACCTCTTTGTTCAGGTTCTTCTCCAAGGAAAGCACTTCCTGTTTTGAAAGAAGCTCCATTTCCGGAACCCCGTTTTTCAGCCCCCGTTGATAAAGGCCTTCCACCGTTTCCATCTCCTCTTTGTTAAAGGCGGTAACCAGGGATCCGATTCGTTTAAAAGGCACGTCCAGATCCCGGCAAATACCATCGTACATGGCGTTTCCCCGGACATTGAATTTCGCCTTTAAGGTTCCCTCCACAGCGTCATATCCCGCATGGACAATGGCACTGTTGGCCTTGGTGGTGCCGTTGGATACATCGTTTTCCTTATCCAGCAGTAAAATATTCAACTCATACTTTGACAGTTCCCTTGCAATAAATGTTCCGGTAATCCCGGCTCCGATCACGGTAATATCGTACATTGATGATTCCTCCTTTGATTTTCCATGGCCATAAAAAAACCGCGCAACAAAAACCTATGGTGATCATAGATTTTGTGCACGGCTCTCCTGTTCTCGCCTGGATTATTCAGTTTTGTTGTTATTTAAATTAAAACCCCACTTGGCCAAGACTTAGGCCACAGTCCCTTTTTCCCTTGGGATGAGGGGTACTGGCCATCCTTATAGATCCCATAAATAGGTCTTTCCCGTGGATGCGGCAATGGCCCCGGCCTGAAGGGCTTCCATAATGTCCTGTTTCGTGCTGATCAGTCCTCCGGCGATCACCGGTATGGACAGGTCCTGACTGATCCGTTTGATGATCGTGGGCATTACCCCGGGCATGATCTCGATCATATCCGGTTTATTGGATTTCACGCTGACCAAGGCCGTTTCATAGGATTTGTTGTCGATCAGAAAAAAACGCTGGATCGTAAATATGCCGCACTGCTTGGCGTGTTTGATATGGCTGTTTCGGGTGCTGATGATCCCGTCGGGCTTAAGGGTGGTGGCTACGTACTCCACGGCCTTTTGATCCCGTCCGATCCCCTCTAAAAAGTCCATATGGATGACGGCAAGTTTTCCCGACCTTCGGATTTTTTCCACCATCTGCCCGGCGTTCATGATATCGGCACACATTAAAATAATCATGCCCACATTGGAAACCGCGGCGGTGTCCACATCCTCGATGTTTTGGACCGCGGCGATGATGGGATTGGTCTCGATGTGATTGTAGATCTTTTCCTTCATTTGATCATCCCTTTTCGGTTAAGTAAGTATCCTATCCCCATTATAGCTTACTTAAGGAAAAAGACAAGGGGCCCGGGTCGGGGCTAAAGATCCCCTATCATCTCTTTGACCGAAGGATAGGCATAGGTTGCCCGAATGGAGCTTGTTTCATAATCCTCTTTTTTCGTCTCTCCGGAAAAAACAATGGCCGAGGCGATGCCGGCGTTGTTGCCGGTCATGACGTCGGTGTACAGTCGGTCTCCCACCATCACCATCTCCTCTTTCGCCGCCCCGGTTTTAAGGGCGATGCTCTCCACTACCTGTTTGTTGGGCTTTCCCATGACCTTCGGGGTTTTCCCCGTGGCGGCTTCAATCATGGCCGCCATAGCCCCGGCGTCGGGCATAAACGCACCCTTCGGCAGGGGGCACACAAAGTCGGGATGGGTGGCGATGTAGTCCACTCCCCGGGCGATGTATTCACAGGCTCCCCAGATTTTTTCATAGGTCAACGTGGTATCAAAGCCGAGGACCACATAGTCCACCGCCTTTTTGCGCTGTTTCTCGATTTTAAAGCCCGCCTGGATAAACTCTTTTTCCAGGGCCGGGGTGCCGAGAAGGTAAACCGTGGCCCCGGGCTTTTCCTTTTGAAGATACAGGGTGGTGGCTTCCCCGGAGGTAAAAACCTCCTCCTCCGTGGCTTGGATCCCCAGGCGGTTCAGTTTTTCCACGTACACTTCCTTATTTTTCGAGGAATTGTTGGTCAGAAAGATATAGCGTTTTCCGTCCCTTTTTAAGGCGGCCAGAAACTCCCGGGCCCCATCGATCAGTTCCTCACCTAAATAAATGGTTCCGTCCATATCCAATAAAAAAACATTTTTTTCTTTTAACAACATAGCCATCATCCTATATCGATTT
>CAZTIJ010000083.1:0-9105 GCA_964613365.1 uncultured Clostridiaceae bacterium
GAAATTCGATCAAGCTGAATCATCTCCTACTATATAGTTATTCGACAAAAAACGATCATTTCCTGCTTTATCAATGTATTTTTTTTACTTTTTGGTTGATTGACATAAACTTCTCATCTATTATAACAGTCTTTTTTTATAAATTCCAATTGAATTAACAATAATTATTAGATAAACTGTTAAAATAAGACCAGAGGAGGAGATAATGATGTCTTCAAAGAAAAAAGAACTGCGCCAACAGATGATTCGACAAAGAAAGTCCCTTTCCCCCTTGGAACTTAAAGAAAGAAGTCGAGAAATTTTTCAGCGGTTACAGGGATTGGAGGCCTATAAAAACGCCACCAAACTTATGACTTATGTTCCCTTCCAAGAGGAAATTCACACCACCCTGGTGATTGAAGATTTCCTCGAACAAAATCGCCAAGTATTCATTCCCGTTACCCGGCCGAAGGAAAAAAAGATCATCATCTCGGAGCTTCTGGACTTAAAAAAAGATCTGGAAACCGGCCATTTCGGGGTAATGGAGCCGAAACCCTATGCCTTTCGTCCGAAAAACCCCCAAACCCTTGACCTGGTCATTGTTCCCGGCCTGGCCTTTACAAAAAGCGGCTACCGAATCGGCTACGGAGGCGGCTACTATGACCGTTTCCTCCCGACTTTGAAGCAAAATCCCGTCACCATCGCCTTGGCCCTGGATTTTCAAATCGTGGATTCCCTGCCTCTTAACCAATACGACGTACCCGTTGATATGATTGTTACCGAAGACCAGGTCATCGATTGCCGAAAACACCGATGAAAAAGCAACCGATAAAAAAACACGGGAAAAGATGATATCATCTTTTCCCGTGTTTTTTCCTTTTTTTGTATTTTGTTTCTTCGGCAGTGCTCAGCCCGAAAGGGCTGCTCAGGGGTTATTCTTTTTCTTTTTTCTGGTTTTTTTCCTCTTCGTGAACCCGCTTGAGCTTATCCGCCACCCTATGGTAAATCGTTCCTTCCGGATAGTTTCCTTCCTCGTCGCATTTGCCGGCGGTCATACCCGTTAAGATTTCAATCCCCTCATCAACGTGACTAATGGCGTAAATATGAAAGGTTCCTTCCTTAACCGCTTCGATCACTTCTTCCTTAAGCATTAGGTTCTTCACGTTTTTCTCCGGGATCATCACCCCTTGCTCACCGGTTAACCCTTTGATTTTACAAACGTCATAAAAGCCTTCAATCTTTTCATTCACCCCGCCGATGGGTTGAATTTCTCCTTTTTGATTCACCGACCCCGTTACGGCGATCCCCTGTTTCAGAGGGATGTCCCCAATACTGGAAAGGATTGCGTAAAGCTCGGTGCTGGAGGCACTGTCCCCGTCGATCATGGAATAGGTTTGTTCAAAACTGATGGTTACCGTAAGGGCCATGGGATTTTTTTGAGCGAACTTCGCTCCTAGATATCCGCTAAGAATCAGTACCCCTTTGTCATGGATGTTTCCGCTCTGCTTTACTTCCCGCTCCACATTGATGATTCCGGATTTTCCTTTATAAGTGGATACGGTGATTCGACTGGGTCTTCCAAAGGAGTGCTCCCCGGTGCCCATAACCGCCAATCCGTTGATCTGTCCCGTTTTCTCACCCTGAACATCAATTAAGAGGGTGCCTTCGTCGAACATTTCATTCAACTTTTCTTCGTATTTGCTGTTTCGATAAATCTTTTCCTTTATGGCTTTTTCCACATGGTTTGCTCCTATATGGGAAGCTCCCTCCGTGGATGCCCAGGCATCGGCTTCGTAGAGAATCTCCACAATCTGATTGAATCGGGAACTGAGCTTCTTTTGATGGTCTGCAATCCGGGAGCTGTATTCAATCACTCTTTTCACCGCATGCTTGTCGAAGTCCAGCAGTTCCTGTTCTTCACAGTGGGCGGAAATAAAACCGGCCATTTTCATCATATGATCCTTGGTTTTATCCATTTCCACATCGAAATCCGACATAACCTTAAACAACTTCTTAAAATCCTCATCGAGGGAGAACAGCAGTCGATAAATATAGGGGTCTCCGATCAGAATCACCTTAATGTCTAAGGGGATGGGCTCCGGTTTGATGCTGGAGGTCACCACTTGCCCCCATTGTTTCCCCATATTTTCGATGTTGATTTCTCCGGTTTTTAAGGATCTTTTCAAAATCTGCCATGCAAAGGGTTCCGTCAGAACTTCCCTTGCCTGGATGATTAAAAAGCCTCCGTTGGCCTGGTGCAGGGCCCCGGGCTTAATTTGGGTGAAATCGGTTTTCAAGGCCCCCATCTCGTTTTTATATTCTATGCTTCCCAATAAATTATAGTAACTGGGGTTGGTTTCCTGAATCATGGGAGCATGCTCTTTTTTGCTGTTATCAATAAACAGGTTTACCTGATAGCGGTTCATGAAATTCCCCTTGGGTTTCATCTGCATCATCAGCATTTCCTGAGGACTCTGGGCTCCTTTGGATTTCCCGTTCTTAAACTGTTTGATGTTTTCCAGGATATCCTGTTCCAAATCGTTTAAGTAATCCACTACTTTTTCCCGTTTCCCGTAAGCTTTAAACATCTCTTTTAGGTGTTCATCAATGACGTAATAACTGATTCGTTTTTCCAGCTTTTTGATTTCCTCCCGGGCTTTTTCTTCAATGCTTCGAAGTTCATTGAATAAATCGATGGTGTCCAGGTTCAATTTTTCCGACTTCTCCCGCAACTCTTGAATTTCCTCGGTGCTAAGCTCCTCATATTCTTCCTGGCTCATAGGTTTCCCGTCGCTTAAGGGAGCGGTCACCAGCCCCTGCTCCGTTTCCCGAAAAACAAAGCCATGCTCTTTAGCGATTTCGTTGAGTTTTTTGATCACCTCTTTATGTTTTCGCTGGTACTGTTGATGAATTTCACTCTTCTGGGTCTCATAATCCGTACCGGAAAATGCATTGGGGATCTCTTCCAACAGCTTATCAATAACCTGTTCCAAATCCTTTTTAAACTCCTTTCCCGTCCCTTTATCCAAGGACAGCGCCTTGGGTCGGTCCGGGGCGGAAAAGTTAAATACATAGACCCAGTCGTCCGGGGCTTTCATTTCCTTGGCGTGTTCTTCGGTAATGGACCGGGCATAACTGTTTCGTCCTGTGCCGCTAAGTCCTGAAATATACACGTTATAACCTTTTTTCTTCACATTTAAAGAAAACTCCAGGGCCTTTGCCGCCCGCTCCTGTCCGATGATTCCCCTAAGAGGGGTTAAATCCGCCGTGGTTTCAAAATCCAGGTCTTCGATTTTACACGGACTGGTAAGGCTTTCCGGCTTCAGCTTCATTTTTTCTCTCATACCTTCACATCCTTTTTTCTAAGTTTCTGTATATATACCTCATTTTTAGGATTCTAAAAGGTTTTTTATAAATAAACTCCTACAGCATCAATCCCAATCGGATGGCCAGTACGCTGATCACTAGGAAAATGAAGTTTTCCAGCTTTCCACCGGTTTTCATATATAGGGGGAAGCGAACTTTTTTTTCCAAGGGCCAGAACAAGCGGACCCCTTGTTTGGTAAACATATCGGAGAAGATATGGGAGGCCATAGCGATTCCCAAAACAATACTGTAGTTAGGATGGCCGTAATGGTTTGTGATCTGATAGGTTCCCAGGATCGCCGCCCCCAGAAACAACAGGGAATGGGAAAGCCCCCGATGATTGCTAAAAAGCAACAGTAGCAGCACCAATCCGATCCAGGCCAGGGGATATTGCTGATAATAATAAGCTCCGGCAATACACAGCACCCCCACCAGACCATGGGTCAGATTCCGAAGGGTGCGAAATCCTTTTTGGGCAAAGGTTTTCGCCATGACAAATCCCATGAAAGTCATAAACAGAATTCCGTAGAAAATCGGAGTATCCCAAAAAACAAGGGAGCCCACCACCAGAAAAATTCCCAGAAGCAAAAACCAAAGCCTTTCAAGAAAATCTGCTTTTAGCACGGCGAAATGTTTCGAAAGGGTGGCCCTTCCCATATCCATATCGGGAAGGAGGGCTCCAAGGAGGGCCATCCCGATGGAAATTACATTCAGTTGATGATCGTATAGAGACAATCCCAGGACTGTCCCTGTAAAGAGTACGGTACATACGCCGAAGGCGGCATGGGTTCTTCCCATCATAATAGTCCACTCCAATACCGGATAGTACCTCCATTATATAACGAACGTTTGTTTTGACGCAAGGCTTTTCAATACCTTTGCTTAAACACCCTAAAAAAACCACTTCCTTCGGCCTTCTGCCGGGAAGTGGTTCGATGTATGCAAAATAATGGAACAACCGACAACCTAGGGATTCATAATCTCCAAAGGGTTTGCTATGGTAAATTCCCCTTCGGTTGCTTCTTGTATTTCTTCCACCGTAACTTCCTTTGCCCGTTCCTTTAATACCAGGCCGCTGTCCGTAATCTCAAATACGCCCATTTCCGTTACGATCATATCCACTTCTTTCTCAGCGGTTAAAGGGAGTTTGCACTGTTTCAGTATTTTCGGGCTGCCTTTGGCCGTATGCTCCATGGCCACAATCACTTTTTTGGCACCGACCACCAGATCCATGGCCCCTCCCATGCCGGGAACCATCTTCCCCGGGATCATCCAGTTGGCAAGATTCCCTTCCTGGTCCACCTGCAGGGCTCCTAAAACCGTGGCATCCACATGGCCTCCCCGAATAATGGCAAAGGAGGTGGCACTGTCAAAGAAAGCGGCCCCTTTTTTTACGGTAACATGCATTCCTCCTGCATTAACCAGATCCGGATCTTCCTTTCCCGGTTCCGGGGCGCCCCCCATGCCGATGTATCCGTTTTCCGATTGAAGAATCACTTCCACGTCCTCTTCAATATAATTCGCCACCTTCGTGGGCATACCGATGCCCAGGTTCACGATATCTCCGTCCTTCAGTTCCTTTGCCACCCGTCTTACAATTCGTTCTCTTGTATCCATTATACCGTCCCCCTTACAATATGATCCACAAAAATATGAGGTGTTGCCACATTATTGGGATCGATGTCCCCCACCTGTACCAGTTCCTGGGCTTCCACAATTACGAGATCCGCTGCCATGGCCATTAGGGGATTGAAGTTTCTTGTGGAATTCCGGTACCATACATTTCCCTTTTCATCCACTTTACTCCCCCGAATCAGGGCCAGATCCGCTTTAATGGGCATCTCCAGCAAATAGTCCTTCCCGTCCACTTCCACAACTTCCTTGCCTTCTTCCACCACGGTACCCACCCCCGTCGGGGTTAAAAAACCGCCCAGGCCGGCTCCGGCGGATCGGATCTGTTCCGCCAGGGTTCCCTGGGGAACCAAACGAACGTCCATCTCTTTGCTGTGCATCTGTTTTCCCGATTCGGGATTGGTGCCGATATGGGAGGTGATCACCTTTTTTACCTGTTTATTGACCACCAGCCTTCCAATGCCCCGGTCGGGAAAACCGGTGTCGTTACAGACCAAGGTAAGATCCTTAACCCCCTTTTTCAAAAGGCCCTCGATTAATAAATCCGGAGATCCGTTTCCTAAAAACCCTCCGATCATCACGGTCATTCCGTCTTCCATATGGGAAATCGCTTCTTCCAAGTCTATAACCTTTTCCATAATCCATCACTCCCTGTTCTATAAAATTGTAATTCCATGTTTTCTCCTATTGTATTACAGAAACCTGGGTTTCACAACTGTTTCCTCCCGAAAAAAAAGGTTATCCCAGAACCTCCCGAATCAATCGCACACCGTTTTTATGGGTAATGTATTCGATTTCCTTCGATGAAAAGCCCCCCTGTTCCATGGCTGCAATCAGCCGTTGAATCTCTCCGATGTTTTCAATTTCCAGCTCGCTGCTGATTCCGTCAAAGTCGGTTCCGAAAACCAGAGCCTCCAGTCCCGCCACGTTGATAATATGGCGCATATGCCGTAACATCGGTTGAATTTTACTGTGATCATCTCCACTTAAAAAATAATGGGCAAAGTTCAGTCCCGTAGCCCCTCCGCCGTTGCCTAAGGCTTTTAGCATGTCATCGGATAAGTTTCTCGGATGGGCTTTGACACTCCTTGCGTTGGAATGGGAAGCAATGAAGGGCTTTTTCGACAACCGCGCCACATCCCAGAACCCTCCGTCGGATAGATGGGACACATCAATCAGCATATTTAAGTGATTCATAGCCTCCACCACTTCCTTTCCAAAGGACTTTAGCCCCCGGTCCCGGTTTTCATAACGAATATTGGGAAAGCCGATGTGATTTTCATGATTCCAGGTAAGGGTAATCAATCGTACCCCCCGCTGATGAAAGGTCCATAGTTTGTCCAAGCTCCCTTCCATGGCCTCCCCTTCTTCGATGGTTAAAAAAGCGGAAATCTTTCCCTCCTGTTCATTTTTGAGAAGATCCCCGGACCCTTTGGCCAGAGCGATCTCCCGGGAGTTTTTCTTCAGCTCCTCCTCAAAGCGTTGAAGCATTCCCATGGTATGGTCAAAGGGGCTCTTGTTTTTTCCTATCCCGTCCAGCTCGAAAAACAGGGCGAAAAACTGAGCCAGGACCTTTCCCTGTTTCAACTTTCCGATATCCACCTGAAAATCATTTTCCTTTAGACCGGCACCCTGTTCGCTTTCCGTAATCCTAAGCATGGTATCACAATGAAAATCAATCACCTTCATAACATCACCCTTTCAGTATTTCCATCATGGTCTTCTCATCCACATTTCCCCCACTGAGGAGAAAGCAGACCTTCTCTTTCCTTTCCAATGGTATTTTCCCTCCCAAAGCCGCGGCAACCCCCACCGCTGCGGAAGGCTCCACCACAAGCTTCGTCTCCATATATAAGGCCTTCGCCCCTTTCCGTAGGTCCGACTCCCCCACGGTGATCACTTCGTCCACCAGGGCCCGGATGATTTCAAAGTTTCTTCTTCCCGGCTCCACCACCCGAAGTCCGTCGGCGAAGGTGTCCCGGATTTCCACCGTGGTCGGTCTTCCCTTTTTCAGGCTTCGGGTATATCGGGGCACCGCTTCGGTTTCCACCCCCACCACCGAGACTTTGGGATTGATTCCTTTGATGGCGCTGACCACACCGGAGAGCAGTCCGCCGCCCCCTAGGGGGACCACCACCCGGTCGGTATCGGGAAGAGCCTCCATAATTTCCAATCCCG
The DNA here is from genome assembly GCA_964613365.1 of uncultured Clostridiaceae bacterium. Classification (GTDB taxonomy): domain Bacteria; phylum Bacillota; class Clostridia; order Peptostreptococcales; family T1SED10-28; genus Isachenkonia. Next base: position 7,156 of record CAZTIJ010000083.1, read on the forward strand.
CGGTCCCCTGGCCCGCCATCAGGTCTTCATCGGCATAGGAATGAATCAGGGTATATCCCCGGGCCTCAATCAGTTCCTCCGCCTTATGATAGCGCTCCTTGGAGGTAGTTCCGTAAAGGATTACTTCCGCCCCCAGGGCCTTCGCCTTTTCCTGTTTGATTTTCGGTGCATTGGTGGGCATTATAATCACCGCTTTGGTATTCAACATTTTTGCAGCGTAGCTGACCCCCAGGGCATGATTTCCCGAGGATGCGGCGATCACTCCCTTTTCCAGGGCCTCCTTCGGTAAGGTAAGCATTTTGTTGGTCGCCCCCCGGATTTTAAAGGACCCGGTGATTTGAAGATTCTCCGGTTTCAGATAAACTTCTGCCCCCACCCGGTCATCCAGGGTTTCTCCCCGGAGCAGGGGGGTGCGTTTAATTCGGTTTTCCAGCCGCTTCTTGGCTTTTTGCACTTCTTTCAGGGGTATTCCCGTCTCTTTCATAACAATCCCTCCGATTATGGGTTTAGATTTCGATGGATTCTCCGGTATGGAAAAAGTGAACAAGGGTTTCTTTCACTCCTATGCCGGTGATGGCTTCCAAAGCCTCCCGATAAAGCCTTAACTGGGGCCTATAGATTTCGATTTTTTCCCTGCGATTCCCCTCCCAGAGATAGTCGCTCTTGTAATCCACCAGCACCCACTGGCCATCCTCTTGAAAATAGCAGTCGATCATCCCTTGAACCAGCACCTCGTCCTCACAGCCTTTTAAGTTTCTGGACAGATCCCCGGCCTTTTTCCGAAGATTAAAAGGCTCCTCCCGATAAATTTTCTTCGCCCTTTTCATTCGCAGCCCCAGGGGACTATCCAGGAAGCGCTGTACTTTCGGAAGCTCCAGTGTTTGGGCCTCCTCCTCCCGAAGCAGTTCCCGGCGGACCATCCGGTCTCTTTGTTTTTCCAGATCCCCGAGATTTTCCGCTTCGGAAAAGTCCAGATGCTGCATGAAAAAGTGCAGGATGGTTCCCAACTCTTTTCCCTCCAGGGCTTTTCGCTCCTCCAGGAAACGGGGGCGATCCCGCAGGGTGGGCGCCTTGTATTTTACCCGTTCCATGGATTCATCCCGAAAGGATTTCAGATCCGTCACCGTAAGCTTTGAGGGAATGGTCTGACTTTCTTTATACGGGTAGACCCAGTCCAGTCTTTGGTGGATCTTATCCCGGTGGGGACTGTGGCCCTCATCGTTTAGAATCTCTGCTTCCTTAAACCGCTGTCGGTCCTGTTGCTTCTTTTCCCGCACTTCCCGAAGATCCTCGGAGAACCCTTTTCGATCCACGAAACGGATTTTCCAGGGGCTGTCGTCGGGGATCATCTCTTCCCGGGGAAGTTCACAGTTTCCGGCTTCCCGCAGAAGGGAAACCCCTTGATGCTTCATCAGCAAGGGACCGATCCAGTCCATGGGGCTTTGGGCCGACCGGAGGGCATAGCTGCCCTTGGATTTTCCCCATTTTTCCAGCTGTTTTTCGATCCCCGGAACCGAGGCAAAAAGCACCAGTTTATCCTCGGCCCTGGTTAAGGCCACATATAAAATCCGCATCTCCTCCGATAGATTTTCCCCTTCAATCACTTCTTTCATGGCCACTTTCCCAAGGGTGTCCCGGTAGGTCCGGGTTTCTAGATCCACAAACTTCGGTCCGAAGCCCAAATCCTTATGCATCAGCATGGAGCTTCTGATATCCATTTTATTGAACTGTTTTCCCAATCCGGCTAAAAACACCACGGGAAACTCCAGGCCTTTACTTTTATGAATACTCATCAACCGGACCACGTTTTCCTTCTCCCCGAGAATTTTCGCCGCTCCAAAGTCGTCACTGCCCTGTTTGATCTTTTCCATAAATTCGATAAACTGAAACAGTCCTTTGATCGAAGTTTGTTGAAATTCCGAGGCCCGGTCCAGCAGAATTCGAAGATTG
>CAZTIJ010000084.1:0-9081 GCA_964613365.1 uncultured Clostridiaceae bacterium
CAGGGTTCGAAACAGTGCCTTCTTCCAGGACATTCGAAGCTTCGGGAAAAATCTGCTTTGTCTGGGAGAGCAGGAGGGGGTACCGGCGCTGAGGGAATACGCCGAAAGACTGATCAAAACTACGGACCGGTTTGATATTGAAGGAATGAAGAATCTGCTGTATCATTACCCAAATCTTATTCAGCGGATAAAGGAGCGTAATTATGGAGGAGAAAAAGGGGAAAATACTGATCGTTGACGATGTGGCCCAAAACATTCAGCTGATCGCCAACTTTTTAAAAGAGGATTATGAACTGGCCTTTGCTCTGGGGGGAAAGGAAGCGGTGCATCAAACCCTGCAAAATTCCTTTGATCTGGTGCTGCTGGACATTATGATGCCCGAGGTGGACGGATTCAAGGTCTGTGAAATCCTGAAAGCCGAGGAGAAAACCCAAGAGGTACCGGTGATTTTTTTAACCGCAAAGACCGACCATCAAAGCATTAAGAGGGGATTTGAATCCGGTGGGGTGGACTACATCACCAAGCCCTTTAACGGCAGCGAGTTAAGGGCCCGGGTAAAGACCCATCTGGAACTGAAACGTTCAAAGGAGGCCCTGGAAGAAAAAAATCGGGCCCTGTTGAAGAGCAACGGCATTAAGGATAAGTTTTTTTCCATCATCGCCCATGACTTGAAAAGTCCCCTGAACACCTTTGTCAGTCTTACCTCGTTGATGGAGGAAAACTATGAGGACTTTAGCGAAGAGGAACGGAAGGATTTTTTACGGACCATATCCGAGCACTCCCGGCAACTGAACAAACTATTGAATAATTTGTTGCAATGGTCCATGCATCAGCGGGGGGATCTGAAGATTTGTCCCGAAGACCTTTTTTTAAAAAACGTGGTGGAGGAAAACCTGAAGCTCTATCAGCAGGAAATCCATCGGAAAAAACTGCGGATCCGAACCGAAGTGGAGCCGGAGCTGAAAACCTTTGGAGACCCTTCCATGCTTCAAACGGTTTTTCGAAACCTATTATCCAATGCGGTGAAATTTACGCCGAACCGGGGGGAAATTCACATCCGGGGAAGGTTTGACCAGGGAGAGGTCCTGGTGGATATTGTGGACACCGGGGTGGGCATTCGAAAGGAGCGAATCCCCCATTTATTTCAACTGGACCAGGTGATCTCCACAAAGGGAACCGGATTAGAACAGGGCACCGGCCTGGGGCTCATCCTTTGCCGGGAGTTCGTAAAGTTTCACAAAGGGGAAATTGAGGTGGACAGCAAGCCCGATGAAGGGACAAAAATTCGGGTGAAGCTTCCGAAAAAACCGGATTTTTCCCCCGAGGACCTTAGGGATCAAGGGGAGGAGGAGAAAAATGAAAATACTATTGGCAGCTTTTGATCCCTTTGGGGGAGAGGCGGTTAATCCTGCTCTGGAAGCGGTAAAACAGGTAAGGAGAACCATTGAAGGATGCCCCGTGGAGAAGGTGGAAATACCCACGGTGTTTCACCGTTCCCTGGAAGTGTTGAGGGAAAAAATCAAAGCCCTGGACCCCGACATTGTTCTTGTTGCGGGACAGGCCGGGGGAAGGCCTGGGATCAGCATCGAACGGGTGGGAATCAATCTGGACGACGCCCGGATTCCCGACAATCAGGGAAATCAGCCGGTGGACGAAGAAATCGTCCCCGGGGGACCGGCGGCTTATTTTTCCAACCTGCCCATTAAAGCCATGGCGGAAAGCATTCGCCGAGGAGGGATTCCCGCCGAGGTTTCCAACAGTGCAGGAACCTTTGTATGCAACCACGTCCTTTACGGACTGATGCACCATATCCATAGGGAAAATTTCCGGGTCCGGGGCGGGTTTATCCATGTCCCTTTTATCCCCGCCCAGGTAACGGATAAAAAAGGACAGCCCTCCATGGGCCTCGGAGATATTACCACGGCCATGGAAGCGGCCTTGAAGGCGGCGGTGATTTATCAGGAGGATATCGAACAAAACGAAGGGAGTCTACACTAGTGTCATCTGCACTGGTGTTTTCTTTTGAGCCGGAAGGGCCTTTGAAAACACAGAGGTCTATATTCCCGGGGGGACCTCTTTTCTATTGAAGAATATCCCGAAATATAATAAGATAAGAAGAGATTTTACTTACAGAAACCTATTATACAAGGAGCGTAAAACCATGGATATAAATCATTTGAACGACATGCAGCGCCAAGCGGTGTGTGAAACCGAGGGACCCTTACTGGTGCTGGCCGGCGCCGGTTCGGGGAAAACCCGGGTACTGACCCACCGGATTGCCTATCTGGTGGAGGCGCTGGGGGTGGACCCTTACAATATTCTGGCCATCACCTTTACCAACAAGGCGGCGAAGGAAATGAAGGAACGGGTGGAGGATTTGCTGGACAAGCCCTATTATCATCTTTGGATCAGCACCTTTCACTCCGCCTGTGTTCGAATACTGAGACGGGAAATCGAGACCCTGGGATACACCCGAAACTTCGGGATCTACGACCCTTCGGATCAGTTGGTGGTAATGAAGGAATGTATTAAAAACTTAAACCTTCCGGAAAAGGAGTACCATCCCAAGGCTATGCTCGGTGCCATTGGCCGGGCCAAGGATAAGCTGATCACCCCCGATGAGTATTTGAAAATCGAAGGAGACGATTACCGGAATCAGCAGATCGAAAAGCTGTATCGCATGTATCAGCGCACCCTTCGAAAGAACAATGCCTTGGATTTCGACGATCTGATCATGAAGACCGTAACGCTGTTCAAGGAGAACCCGAAGATTTTACGATACTATCAAAACCAGTTCAAGTACATCCTGGTGGATGAATTTCAGGATACCAATATGGCCCAGTACACCTTGGTCAGCATGCTGGCGGACACCCATAAAAACATTTGTGTGGTGGGAGATGACGACCAGTCCATTTACGGATGGCGGGGGGCGGACATTCAAAACATCCTGGGCTTTGAACAGGATTTTCGAAAGACGAAAACCATTAAACTGGAAAGGAACTACCGGTCCACCAATATTATTTTGGAGGCGGCCAATGAAGTGGTGGCCCATAACCGTCAGCGAAAGCCCAAAAAGCTGTGGACGGATAACGACAAAGGGAAGGTACTGAATTATTATAAGGCGGACCAGGAACGGGACGAAGCAAGATACATTGCGGATACCATTGAGAAACAACGGGACCGGGGGGAGCGGGCCTATAAAGACTTTGCCGTCCTTTATCGTACCAATGTCCAGTCCCGAATTATTGAAGAGATTCTGGTGCAACGGGGCATTCCCTATCAATTAATCGGCGGCACCCGATTTTACGACCGTAAGGAGATCAAAGATATCATCTCCTATTTAAAAGCCATTGAAAATCCCGTGGATGATGTGGCCATTAAACGGATCATCAACGAACCGAAACGGGGGATCGGGAAGAAAACCATTGAAAAAATCGATGAGTATGCGGAAATGGAAAATCAGGACTTCTTCCAGTCCCTGAGGGATTATCAACACATTCCCGGGCTCAGCACCCGGGTGAAAAACAAAATAAAGGAATTCTTAGGGGTTATGCTCCGACTCCAGGAAACCATGGACACCTTAAGCATTACGGAACTTACCGAGGCGGTGTATCAGGATACGGGGTACCGGGAAAGTCTCGTGGCGGAAGGAACCATTGAGGCGAAAGCCCGGCTGGAAAACCTGGAGGAGTTTAAATCCATCACCATGGAGTTTGATAAAACCTCGGAGGAAGGGACCTTAGAGGCCTTTCTCGGCCAGGTTTCCCTGGAAACCTCCATGGACCGCAAGGATGAAGGGGAAGAAGGGGTAATGCTGATGACCCTTCATAGTGCCAAGGGATTGGAGTTTCCCGTGGTATTTTTGCCGGGGATGGAAGAGGGGATCTTCCCTTCGCCCATATCCATCCATGAAGGCAACGAGGAAGAGGAGCGGCGGCTTTGTTATGTGGGAATTACCCGGGCCATGGAAGAGGTACACTTTATCCATGCCACCATGCGTAACATTTTCGGCAACACCCATGTAAACGATATGTCCCGATTCCTTAAGGAAATACCGGAAAATCTGATTAATATGGAAGATCCCTACGACCGACGGACGGAGGTACAAAAACAACGGATGAAAAAGACCTCGGACTTTACCGGGGCCTTCCCCATGGAAAAGGTTCAGCCGGGAAGCCAGGTGTATCATCCGAAGTTCGGTCAGGGAAAAGTCGTGGGGAAACAGGGGTCCATGCTGACGATCATCTTTGACAAGGCGGGGCTGAAAAAAATCGACCCGGCCTATATCAACCTTCAAATCCTGGAATAAAGGGAGGATCTTATGGATACTATGGAAAAGGATCAACAAAAGAGGGAACGGATGAAAGTCCTGGTGGAAAAGCTCAATGACCTGGCCTATCATTACTATACCCTGGACAGTCCCCTGGTCAGCGACAAAGAGTACGACGAGCTTTACGAAGAGCTGGAGGCCCTGGAAAAGGATACCGGGGAGCAGCTTAAAAATTCCCCCACTCGACGGGTGGGAGGGGAACCCTTGGATAAGTTTGAACCCCACCGCCATATTCGCCCTCTCCTCAGCCTGGATAAGTCCAAAAGCTTTGGGGACTTACGGGACTGGGAAGCCCGGATGAAACGGATTTTAGGAAAGGACGGAAACAAAGATACCGAGGGGGATAGGGAACCCTTGGAATATGTGGTGGAATATAAATTTGACGGACTGACCCTGAGCCTTACCTATGAAAAGGGGGAACTGGTTCAAGGGGCCAGCCGGGGAAACGGTGAGGTGGGAGAAGGGATTCTAGAGCAGGTAAAAACCATTAAGTCCATTCCCCTGTCCATCCCCCACCAAGGAACCTTGGAGGTGCAAGGAGAGGGACTGATGGCCCTGTCCACCCTGGAGGAGTACAACAAACAGGCGGCGACCCCGTTGAAAAACGCCAGGAACGGTGCGGCGGGGGCCCTTCGAAATCTGGATCCCAAGGTTACGGCAACAAGAAATCTGGATGCCTTTTTTTATCATATCAATTACTACCGGGATCCCCGGTTTAAAACCCATATGGAGATGATTCAGTTTCTAAAGGATCAACGCCTCCCGGTGGACCCCCATATCTATCTGTGTAAGGACATGGAGGGGGTCATCGAAAAAATCCAAGAGCTGGAAAAGACCTTGCAGGACCTGGACTATTTAACCGACGGAATCGTGATTAAGGTCAACAACCTGAACACCCGGGAAAAACTGGGTTATACCCAGAAGTTCCCTCGATGGGCCATGGCCTATAAATTTGAAGCCCAGGAGATGACCACCCTGCTAGAGGACGTGATCTGGCAGGTGGGCCGTACGGGCAAGCTTACCCCCACGGCGATTTTAGCCCCCGTGGAGATCGGAGGCGTCACCGTGGGACGGGCGACGCTGAACAATTACGGGGACATACAGCGAAAGAAGGTAAAGGTGGGCTGTCAGGTATGGCTTCGAAGGTCCAACGATGTCATCCCGGAAATTATGGGGGTGGTAAAGGAGAGTTGCGGGGAGGCCGAGGAAATTGCAAAGCCGGTAAACTGCCCGGCCTGTGGTACGGAGGTGGTGGAAAAGGGAGCCCATATTTTTTGTCCCAACTCCCTGTCCTGCAAACCCCAACTGGTCTCGAGGATTTCCCATTTTTCCAGTCGGGACGCCATGGATATTGAAGGCCTCAGCGAGAAAATCACCGAGCAGCTCCACGATGAGGTGGGCCTTCGGGGAATTTCGGATCTATACCGATTGGAATATGAAGATTTGATTCATTTGGAACGCTTCGGAGAGAAGAAAACGAAAAACATCTTGGCGGCCATTGAGGACAGTAAGGACTGCGAACTTTCTAGGTTTGTCTATGCCTTGGGGATTCCCAATGTGGGAAAGAAAACCGCCAAGGATTTGGCAAAGCATTACAAGACCCTGGAAAACCTACGGAAAGCCGAGGAGGAGGAACTGATCAGCCTCGGGGATATCGGAGAGATCGTGGCCCGATCCGTGGTGGATTTTTTCCATGAGCAGCGGATCCAGGAAAGCATTGATGCCCTACTGGAAGCGGGAGTGAAGCCGAAGCCCGTAGAAGACCGGGGACCGGAGGAGGAGTCCGTCGTTGCCAATCCCTTTTTCGGAAAAACCATTGTGATTACCGGAAGTTTCCGGCACTTTGCCAGCCGAAAAGAGATTCAGACCTATCTGGAAGAAGCGGGAGCCAAGGTTACGGGAAGCGTCAGCAAAAATACGGATATGCTCATTGTGGGGGAAGACCCGGGGTCCAAACTTCAAAAGGCGGAAAAATTACAATCCCAAGGGGTGACCATGGAAATCCTCGGGGAGACGGAATTTATCGAGAAAAAGGAGCGGTAGGACAATGAACCGATGGCTGAAACTTTTATTATACACCGTGATGGGGATTTTGCTGAGCATCGTCCTATTACTGACGGCAACGGAGTGGGTATCCTTTAATGTGGACCATTACCTTACTCAGTTTGAACGCTATGATGTTCCTGAAGTGACGGGAATGGATATGGAAAACCTGGAGTATACCGTAAGGGATATGCACCGGTACCTTCGGGGGGATGACCGCCATCGCTTGGAAACCGAAGCCTACTTCAAAGAGGAACGGCGCCCGGTATATGGAGAACGGGAGATCCTCCATATGATCGATGTTCGGGACCTCTTTGTGGGGGGAAGAAACCTACGAAACTTCGGGGCGGCAGCCTTTTTGTTGTTAATGGCTGTGATGGTTTATCAGGACAGCCGTTGGAGAAAAAACCTTTGGAATCTGCTGTTTTATACCATGTTGGGAAACATCCTGTTTTTCGGGTTGTTGGCCCTGTTAATGTATGTGGATTTCAATCGGTACTTTGTGATTTTTCATTTGATTTTTTTCGATAATGATCTGTGGCTGTTGAATCCCCAGACCGATACCTTGATTCAGATGCTTCCCCAGCCCTTCTTTTACAATACGGCGTATAAAATTACGGGAATCTATGCCGGGGCTGTGATTATCCTCGGTTCCCTGGGACTTGTTATGAAAAAGCGGCAACAGAGAAATGTTATAGAATGAGGTGGTATGATGGAAAAGCTTCGGGAAGAGGAAATCGAAGCCCTGGGACGGAAAACCGCCCTCCGGTTGAGTAATAGGGAATTGGCGGAGTTTCAGGAGCATGTACGGGAACTGTCGGAATATTTGACAAAGCTGGAGGAGGTGGCCCTTCCCCGTGGGGAGCAGCGCCCGGAGGATGGGTATTGGATGCATAAAAACAAAACCCCCCTTCGAAAGGACTGTCCGAAGGAATTTGATCAACGGGAACTGCTTAGGCGGAATTTCCCGAATCGAAAGGGAGACCATGCCGTGGTACCGAAGGTTGTGAAATAATCGAATGAGCATACAGGAAAAGGGTGAACAAACAGTGGAAAATCATGGGTTGACCATAACAGGGATACAAAAGGATTTACAGAAGGGAAAATACAGTGCAGAGGAGCTTTTTAAGGAAAACCTGAAAAGGATCAAAGAGCAGGAACATAAAATCGGTGCATTTATAACCCTTAGGGAAGAAGAGGTTTTGGCAAAGGGCCGGGCACTGGATCGGAAAATTCAAAAGGGCACACCCCCGGGAGAACTGGAGGGGGCCCTTTATTCCGTTAAGGACAATATCATGGTGAAAAATCAAAAATGCACCTGTGCATCGAGGATGCTGAAAAACTTTGTGGCCCCCTATGACGGGGAAAGCGTCATAGGGGTAAACAACGGCGGAGGGATCAGCCTTGGGAAGACCAACCTGGACGAGTTTGCCATGGGATCGTCTTCCGAGCATTCCGCCGTTAAGTTGACCAGAAATCCCCGGGATCATAAACGGGTGGCGGGAGGGTCCAGCGGCGGCTCCGCCGCCGCGGTGGCTGCAGGCTTTGGGCACTTCTCTCTGGGTTCCGATACCGGCGGGTCCGTACGACAGCCCGCAGCCTTTTGCGGAGTGCTGGGACTCAAACCCACCTACGGTCTGGTCTCCCGGATGGGACTGGTATCCTTTGCCCCCTCCATGGACCAGGTCGGAATCCTTGCCAACAACTGTTGGGACACGGCCCGGGTGCTGACCTGTATTCAGGGGAGCAATTCGAAAAACCGGAGGGAGGCCTCCCGGGACTACACCGGGGTTGGAACGAAGCCCCGGTCCTATTACCGAAAGCTCATAAGCCACGGGGAGGACCGTAAAGCCCAAGGGGAAAAGCTGTTAAAGGGAATGACCGTGGGGGTTCCCGAAGAGTTTTTTCAAGGGGCTATGGAAAAGGGGGTGGCAAAGGCTGTGGAAACCGCCAGGGAGGGCTTGAAGGCCCAGGGAGCCCGACTGGTATCCCTGTCCATTCCCCATTTTCTCTACGGATTGTCCGCCTATTATGTGCTGTCCATGGTGGAGGCGGTATCCAATCTGGCCCGTTTTGACGGAGTGGCCTACGGCAATCCCCCCAAGAAAACAAAAGACATCGAAGAGCTAATGGAAAAAAGTCGAAGTCAGGGCTTCGGCAGGGAAGTGAAAAGACGGCTGATGCTGGGAAATTATATATTGAATCACCAAAAAGAGGCCATTGGAAAGGCAAAGGGGGTTCAGGGGCTTTTGAAGAGGGATTTTGAAAAAGCCTTTTGCCAGGCGGACCTTCTGTTTACCCCCACCGCCAATGTCACGGCCTTCAAGCCCGGCAAGAAAAGCGAAAATCCCTTGGAGATGCAGCGCCTGGATGAATTGACGGTCCCCGCCAGCATTACGGGACTGCCGGCGATCTCCGTGCCCTGTCACGGGTCGGGAGACCTTCCCGTGGGGGCCCAGTTGATTGGAAATTACTTTGATGAGGAAAAACTATTGATCGGGGCCCTCAGCCTGGAAACTTTTTTTCAGCGGAGGACCGACGGGGATGAAGGGGGGATGAGACCATGAACGAGCCGGGGGTGAAAGAGGAAGTCGGAAAATACAAAACCCTGATCGGACTGGAGATTCATGTGGAACTAAATACGGAAACCAAAATTTTCTGCGGTTGCAAAAACCAGGTCTCCAAGAGGGCCAACGAAAACATTTGTC
>CAZTIJ010000085.1:0-9009 GCA_964613365.1 uncultured Clostridiaceae bacterium
TGCATCATTCGAAGAGCCGCCATTTCCGGTGCTCCGGTGGTTATTTCAATTCCATAGTCTTCCAGATTATGTTCCATTAATTCTCCCCAGGGATTGTTCGCTCCTGCCCAGATTACGTAGGCATAGTCCGGAGCTTCCTCTCGAATACGTAAAATATAAGAGGAAAAGTCCGTGGTTTCCGCTGGAGGAAACTCCTGAATTACCAGTTCACCACCCATTTCCTCCAAGGCTACCTCAAAGGGTGCCACCATGGACTGACCAAAGGCACTGTCCGGAGCAAGGGTTGCTACTTTCGCACCGGGGTTTGCATTGGTAATAATTTCCGCCATGGCTCTGGCATCCTGGGCCGAGTTTCTTCCGGTTCTGAATACGTAGCGATTCCAATCGGCTCCGGTTAAGCTGTCCGCTGCCGCCGGTTCAATCATTAAAATCCGCTCAAATTCTTCGGCCAAACTCATCATGGCTCCCGCGTCCGCAGAAGATGCCGGTCCAACCAGGATATCCACGTCTTCCTCTTCCAATAGGATAAGCGCCCGTTCTCTTGCTACTTCCGGCTCTGTTGCCGTATCTTCCCATAATACTTCAATGGGCCGCCCGTTTATTTCCATGGTACCGTCGGTTGCATACTCCAGTCCCAACTGGAACCCGCGCTGCATCTGTTCACCATAGTCTTGAAGAGCACCGCTTAGGGATGTGATTCCTCCGATTTTAATCGGTCCTTCTCCGGAATTTTCTTCTTCCCCGCAGCCGGTTAGAAAAAGACTTGCCGTTAACACCGTGATCATCAGTAATACGAAAACTTTCTTCTTCACTTAAAACTCCTCCTTTGATATTGGTTTGGTATTCACCCATAAATAAAGCAATACCCATGCCAGTTTTTTATATTGTGAACACTTTGTTTTTTTTCTGTACACACAAAGAAGGTGAGTCGACTGAAATTTCTATATTTTACACTTTATAATTTATTTTCTCATCAAAAATTTTTTTTATATGATGAAACATAAAAAAAAAGAAACCGTCCGAACTTCGGACAATTCCTTTTGAATTCCTGTATGAATCTCATACAACTGTATTTTTTTCAGACATCTTTTCCCACCTGGGGTTAAAGCCCGTATTCCTTTATTTTGTCATACAGGCTGGATCTTGATATTCCCAACTCATAAGCCGCTCGGGCCTTATTTCCCTCCGTAAGCTTAAGTGCCTCCCGTATGATGCTCCTTTCCACATTCTCAACGCTTTTTTTCAGGTCAGGAATTTTGTTGTTTTCCTCGGAGGTCTTCTCCACGGGAGCCCCGGTTTTTTCTAATAAATACAGGGGCAAATCCTTCACCTGAATGATTTCCCCTTCACAAATATTAATTCCCCGTTCTAAAACATTTTCCAGTTCCCGCACGTTTCCCGGCCAGCTATGATTGTTCAAAACGTCCATAGCCTTTCCCGAGATTCCCGTGACATACTTTCCCAAATGCCGGGATATTTTTTTTATCAGATGCCATGACAACTCTTCAATATCTGCAATCCGATTTTCCAGGGAGGGCACTTCGATGCTCATTACATTCAGCCGATAATATAAATCCTCCCGGAATAATTTGTTTTTCACCTGTTCCTTAAGATCTTTGTTTGTTGCGGCAATGATCCGTATGTCAATTTTTATCGTTCGACTGTCCCCCAATTTTTGAATTTCTTTTTCCTGAATAACCCGAAGTAATTTCACCTGCATATTCATGGGTAAATCCCCGATTTCATCCAAGAAGATACTACCCCGATGAGCCAGTTCAAACTTTCCCACCTGCCCCCCTCTTTTCGAACCGGTAAATGCGCCCTCCACATAGCCAAATAGTTCGGACTCCAACAGCTCATAGGGAATCGCCCCACAGTTTACCTTGATGAAAGGCGCCTCTTGGCGCTTGCTGTCATTATGTATTGCATGGGCAAAAAGCTCTTTTCCCGTACCACTATCCCCTGTGATGAGGACCGTGGAATCGGTTTCCGATGCCTTTGCCCCTAGGTATTTTGCTTCATTGATGGCTTTACTGCTTCCGATAATACTCTCCCAACTGTAGTGGGCCCCTTGAATTTTCTTTAAAACTTTTTTGTAATGCTTTAATTCCGTGGTGAGCAGTTCATTTTTTTCTATAATTTTCTTAAGCTCTTCGATATTATCGAAAAGCACCATTCCGAACCCGTACTTCGCCTCCCCTTTGCGGTTTAAAATGGGAATGCGATGAACTATGGCCGTCTCTCCGTTTTGAAAGGTGTGCTTCCAGGCGATTTCCGACTTCTTTCGCTCCAAAACGTAGGGAAACCGGGTATTATGATTGATTTCTTCCACGGATTTGCCCTTGGCTTCCTCCTTTGTCACCCCTAAAAAATCCGCAAAGGACTGACTGATCATCAGTATTTTCGATTTGCCGTCAATCAATATGATGGACACCGGTATACGGTCGAAAATCGACTCGAGAACATGAATTACATTTTCATCCACTTGAATATCCTTCTTGATCCCATTTACAAAATCCATTGCACATCCCCCCAGGACTTAATAATCACTGCCTCCCTGCTTTTCAAACAATTCTTCCAAAGCCATTTTATCCATCGGCCGGTGGAGAAAATAACCCTGACCGAAGGGACAGTGGATACGGTTTAGATAGTTCAGTTCCTGCTCCCCCTCGATGCCTTCCGCACTGATGCCCATATTTAGCAGCTGCCCCATCTTCACCAGGGAATATACCACGGCTTTGGTTCCTTTATCCCTATAGAGGTTTTTCGTAAAACTCTGATCAATTTTCAGTTGGTCAATGGGAAGCTTCACCAGGTAGCTTAAGGAGGAATAACCCACGCCGAAATCATCAATGGCGATTTTGCACCCGAACTTCCAAATGGTTTCCATTTTGGCAATAACCTGTTGGATGTCCTCTAACATCACCCGCTCCGTAAGTTCCAGCTGAAGCTTTTTCGGATCACAGTTTTCCTTTCGGATCCAATCCGTGAGCCAGGGAACAAAGTCCGGATCTTCGAAGGTATGGGCCGACAGATTTACCGAGATCACCAGCCCCTCACAGGGTGAGTCCTCCCAGGCTTTGATCTGTTCAATGGCCCGGCGGATCACATAGTAATCCACCTGCCGAATTTTTCCGCTGCTTTCCGCCAAGGGGATGAAACTCCCCGGAGAGACAAGGCCCTCCTTGGGGTGATTCCAGCGTATAAGGGCTTCCACGCTTTTGATCTCCATGGTGTCCAACCGGTAAATCGGTTGATAATAAAGCTCGAACTCCTTGTTTTTCAACCCGTGATCGATTCCCCGCAACAAATTTCCGGTCTCGATTTCCCGCTGATACAAACCCTCGTCGAAAACCTGGATTTTTTTATCCCTTAACTTCTTGCTGTGATTTGCCGCAAAGGCGGCCTTTTTAATCAGGGTGTCGCTGTCCCGTCCGTCCCTCGGGTACCGGGAAATACCGATGTGACAACAAAGGGTTCCTCCTCCCTTTTCCTTCTCCATTCCTCCCTCGGCTTTTGCAATCAGCCTTTTGCTAAATATTTCCAAGTCACCGACTTCTTTTCTTCCGGTGTTCCATAGGATAAACTCGTCCCCTTTTCCACGGTAAATCTTTACCTCCTCGGGGATCAGTCCCTGTATTTTCCCGGTAAGCTTTCGTAAAACAGCGTCCCCCTCCGAGTAGCCCAACCGTTCGTTTACCTTCTTAAATCCCTTCAGGGATAACAGAATGATACTCATCTCCCGATCATTGCCGGAGCCACGGTTTTTATGATTTATCTTTTGCTTTTCTTTTACCTCCTGTTGGAACTGCTCTTCAAAAACATTCTGATTGGGCAGCTTGGTCACGGGGTCAAAATAGGTCAGGGTTTTCATCTTATCCATCATCCGATTGAAATTTTCCCCCGCCCGTCCCAGCTCATCATCCCTTGCCACGTCACTGCGGACACTTAAATCCCCCTTTGCCGCCTGCTGAAAATGGGCGGTCAGTTCCAACACCGGCTTGGCAAAAGTTCGGGTAATGAAGACGGAAACCCCGGCAAGAACAAAGATCAACAGGATCCCCGCTCCTAGATAAAGGGCGTTGAGCAGCCGGATACCCTCGGTCAACTCTTTTTCATACTGTCCTATGTAAAGTACCCAATCCAGTGCCTCCAAAGGGGCGTGGGCAAGGATAACCTCTTCCTCTCCCATTCGATAGTTTCCATGGCTCCGATCTTCGTGAAAAGTCGATTCGAAAAGCTCCCGGGAACTGATTGTCTCTCCCTGTTCATCTTCTATCACCGAAAAGTCTCTGCTTCCGGTGATATATCCCTGATCGGGATGCATCTTTACATTCCCCTCCCGGTCCAACACAAAGTACAGGCTGTAAAGACCCCCGTTGGTTTCATTTAGAAACTCCGACAGGAAATTCGGCTCGATTCTGGCAATTAAAGCCCCCGCCACCTTCTCTTCAGAGTAAATAGGCTGGGCGATCATTTTCACCTGCTCTCCCGTTACCCTGCTGATAAGGGTTTCGGAAATGGTAAACTCTCCTTCCAGAACCCGCTGTATATACTGACGATCGGATAGGTCCAGGGTTGTACCGTCGGTGTAGTAAGCGGTGCCCTCCGTGGAAACCACCGCCAATTCCTTATAATCCACGGTCAATTGATTGTCGATCACCTGCCGCTGGACTTCCCAGTCCATACTTTGCATATCGGGATGTTCCGCCAGCCGCCGGATGGGATCAATATATTGAAAAAGATGGTCGTCGGTAAACTTCCCGATGGTTGTGGCGGAGTTTGCCAGGCTGTCATTTAATTCCCCCCGCATCCACCGGGTGGTCATACCATGGGATAAAGGAAACATCACAAACATAAAAGCCAGTAAAATAATAAACACAAAAATGGTTCCTTTAGTTTTTATACTTCTCATAGCGCCACATCCCTATAATGTATATGCGAAATTATATATATTAACAGTTTATTATGATTCCGCGGGACTGTCAATTATTATAGGGAATAACCTTTCGGGGACCCTTTCACCTTACCTTCTTTTTACGAAGCTTTTCATAAAGAAACAGGGCAAAACCCCCTCCGATTAATGCGGTATATAGTTGGGGCAGACCGAATGTGGTGGTGACCATCGGCGGAACCCGGCCTATAAATAGGGGGATCCCCCACCGAACCCCTAAGGCCAATACCAGAAATTTTCCCAGGGCGGAGACCATTACCGCCAGGTAGGGGTTGTGCCCTTTCCATCGATCAAAGAGTACAACATAGGTGATGTTTCCCGAAACCACCAGGGGCAAGAGAGGAAACAGGGGCATAATCCCAAGGGTATAGGCCAAAATCGGAGTCATAGAACCCACAAGAACTCCCGCTCTTTTCCCCACAAGCAAAACCGATAAAATCAAGGTCATATTAACCAAGGGCCCGACCACCGGCTGCATAAAACGGGCGAAAAACACCTGAAAGACCAGGGCCATGGCCAACAACATCCCGATTTGTACTATTTGTCCTTCTCTTTTTTCTTCATAGACCGCCGCTTTTCCATGATGCATTTTATCATCTCCTCTTTTTCGTTTCTCACGTCTTAATCCCGGTCCCTCTTATTCTTCCCATCCTTAGGGGACGACCTGCCTAAACCCGGATCAATCCCCGTTATGGATATGGTCTCTGTGATAGGCTACGGACTGAAGATCAAATACCCGTAGGGATGCCTTTTGGTTCGGCTCCATGGCCAACTTCCCATATTTGTCCACTTCCTTTTTATCCTTCGGTCCGTGGCTCAAGGAGGCCGCCCCTCCGATGCATCCTCCCCTACAGGCCATGCCTTCAATGAAGTTATGGTCTGATCTTTGGAATTTCAACTTTTTCAAGGCAATATCGCACTCCTTAATACCGTCACAACTAACGGGTTTAAAGGGACTATCTCCCGGTTCCTCTTCCAACAGTTTTCCCAGGGCCTTGGTCAACCCTCCCGACCGGGCAAATATTCTGCCGTAAAAGGAGGCATTATCCAAGGGACTTTCCTCCAGCTGATCCAAGGCGATATCCCGGGAATCCAGCATGGCGGCCAACTCTTCAAAGGTCAGAGCAAAATCCGTGGCCCCTAGCAGGTCTTTTTTTCGGATTTCTTCTTTTTTGGCGGTGCAGGGCCCGATAAATACCACCTTCCCCTGGGGATCCATGGATTTAATCAGCCTGGATATGGCAATCATGGGAGAGACCAAAGAGGAAAGATGTTTTTTCAGCTCCGGGTACTCCTTATATACATGCTCCACAAAGGCCGGACAGCAGGAGCTGGTCATGGTTCCGATCTCTCCAATTACCCTTCGGTATTCCTTCGCCTCCTCCAAGGCCACCATGTCCGCACCCAAGGCCACTTCAATAACGTCATGAAATCCTAAGGCTTTGATCCCTGCAATCACTTGGCCAATGGAGGCGTAGGTAAACTGGGAGGAAATGGAGGGAGCAATGATTCCATAGACCTTCCTTTCTTTCTCGCCTCCGCCCTCTTGTGCCTGTTGATCTATTTTCCCCGAGGTTTTGGATTCCATGGATTCCTTTAAAAGCGTAATCACATCATTGATGGAGGACTTATCCATAATGGCGCCGAAGGGACATTGATAGACACAGGCTCCGCAGCGGATGCATTTTTTTTCGTCGATCACCGCTTTTTTTTCGTCGTCAATACTCAGGGCCCCCACTTCACACGCTCTACGACAGGGTCTCATCACATCGGCCACGGCGTTATAGGGACAGCTCTCCTTACACTTACCGCATTCGATGCATTTTTCCTGATCGATCACCGCCTTGGATCCGATGATGCTGATGGCATCCACAGGACAGGCCCCGGTACAGCGGTGGGCAAGGCATCCCCGACAGGCTTCGGTGATGATAAAACGATTGATGGTGCATTCATCGCAGGCTTCATCGATCACCTCGATAATATTCGGGTTCTCCGGATCCCCTCCCATAGCCAGGCGTATGCGGTCCATGGTGATGACCCGTTCCTTATGGATGCAACAGCGAATTCTCGGGGCCGGACCGGGATCCGTTCGGTGGGGAATGGTGGGAATCATCTGCTCTAAATTCCCCTGAAAGGCTGCCCGGGATACTTCTTTTAGCACTTCATATTTCATCTCCTGTACATGATTTTCAAATTTTCTCATGGCCCACCGCTCCTTAATCCTGTAGTTGTTCTTCCAAAAATCCTTCCACTTCCCCTTCCGTCAGAGAAACAACCGCTCCCTGATCCACCTGTACGGAAACCGCATTGGTACAGTGCCCCAAACAAAAGGCCGCTTTTATCACGATCCGATCCTCTAAATGTTTTTCCTCTACGATCTTTTGCAGACGGTTGACCACTTGATAGGCCCCTTTTAAATGACAGGCACTGCCTACACAAACATTGATGGTTTTCATGATCCTCATCCTTTCTTAGTAGTAATGGACGGTAATTTTTTTACCTAAGGCTTCCAACTGTTCTTTCAATTGATCAAGGACCCGTAGTTTAATGCTTAAGTCCTTGGGCAGATCGGGGTTTTGATGAGCGGGATTAATAGCTTTTCCCACATGGAAATTCAAATGGGTGCTGTCCTCTAAAAACACCCGGGTCAGCAAATCCGCACCGTTCATCTTCTCTTTGTCCTCTCCCGCCGGTTTCAGTAATCTTTTGGTTCGGTAGCAAATGATATTTTCCACCACATGACTGAGGGTAATCACCCCTTCCGTTACATAATCAATTCCTGCAATTTTTCCCCGGGGAGGGATGGAATCGGTTCCGGTATCCATGAGCACCTCCACATCCTTGCCTAACTCCCGGGAAATAATATTTGCCGCCGTGCCTCCGCAGACCACTTTTTTCCCCCGTCCCTTCATAAAAGCCTGTACCACGGCCGGGTCCTGCGCCGGCAGCTCCGGCGGCCCGGAAAAAACGTCCAGGGTTTGGGGTTTCCTTGCTTTTAGGGTAACCACCGTGGTATCATCTCCGGGCTTTTTCTCATAGAGATAGGAACAGGTTTCAATCAATTTATTGGCAATGCCCTTAGCGGTCTTTTCACTTTTCGATTGGCGAATCAGATACTCCTTAACATTCTCCCATTGCCACCCGAGATTCAGTGCCCTTCCCACTCCTGCATGAACCACGCCGTCACTGACCAGGGTGACCACATCCCCCTCTTCCAGCTGGAAGACACTCTCCAGAATCCTTTTCCCGTGGATGTCCTTTTCCTTCTTTTCCAGGGGATGGGAACGGTTTTTACGAATCATGAAAACCGGCGGGTTATCGTACTCGATGAGATTCACCTTTCCCGTTTTTGAGATTTTCATAATCACAAAGGTGGAATAGGCGAGTTTTCGAAGGTTGCAAACCGGAAGGGTTTTGGCAATGGTCTCGATGGTCTCGTCAATACTGGCCCCTTCCTTTAACATGGTGCCCGCAATTTTTGTGGTCATGGTGGCCAGGATGTTGGCCTTCACCCCGCTGCCCAAACCGTCGGCCAAGACCACAATGGTACTGTCATCGGCTTCCACAACCTCCACTTTGTCTCCGCAGAGCTCCTCCCGGGTTTTGTTTAAACTGTCATAGGCAAAGTCGAAAAACAGCTCCATCACTGATCCCCTCCCTCTCCCAGGACGATTTCCTTCAGTTTGCTAAGGGTCACTTTGGTTTCCGCCGTGGTCTCTCCCAGTAGGCTGGCGATCTCCTGGGCCACCCGCATTTGTTTATCAATCACGTTTTGGGCCGCATGAATGGTCTCGCCCTTCACCCGCTCCAACTCCTCTTTGTTCTTTTCCGCCGAGGTCACATCGGTCATGATGGCCATAAGTATTCCCTCGTCCTCCAGGTAAATGATATTGGCAATCAGAATCACCCCGTACTCGGGGTATTCCACCTTCTTCCCGATGGTGTTGATCTTGGTCTCCATCACCCTTTGAAAGAGATCATCGGGAATCACGTTGGCGATGGGACGGTCTTTCATTTCTTCGCTGCTCACCTTGAAAATTCGCTCGGAAGATGGA
>CAZTIJ010000086.1:0-2682 GCA_964613365.1 uncultured Clostridiaceae bacterium
CTGGAGGGGGTTATTTTATTCTTCTTTTTGAAACCTTTCTATAGACCTTCAAGCTTAATATGTTACTGCGTCCCCATTTTTTGCCTATTAAAAAACGGGAACCACTGCGCCCTGATAATGCTCTCGAATGAAGGCCTCTACCTCCTCACCGGTGAGTACTTCAATGAATGCCTTGATCTTTTTTGAATCCTTCAAGGATTCTCTGGTGGCAATGATGTTGGTATAGGGAGAGTTTTCATTTTCAGTGATCAACGCATCCTCAGCGGGGTGTAGCTCCGCCTCTAAGGCGTAGTTGGTATTGATAACCGCCGCATCCACGTCCTCTAAGGACCGGGGTAGCTGAGGCGCCTCTAATTCCACGAATTCCAAGTTTTTCGGATTATTCTTTATATCATTGATGGTAACCTGAAGGTTCGGTTCCTCCCCTAGGTCGATCAGTCCAAACTCATTAAGAAGCAATAGGGCCCGTCCTCCGTTGGTAGGGTCATTGGGTATGGCGATGACGCTGTCCGCCTTCAGGTTTTCAATCTTATCAACGGTATCGGAATATAGGCTTAAGGGCTCTACATGCACCTCCAATACACTTTCCAAGCTAAGTCCGTGTTCCTGGTTAAAGCTCTCCAGGTACGGCCCGTGTTGAAAGAAGTTGGCATCAATTTCTCCTTCCTCCAGGGCAAGGTTGGGGGTTACATAGTCGGTAAACTCCACGATTTTTAGATCAATGCCCTCTTCTTGTAAATCCTCTTTGATAAATTCCAAAATTTCACTGTGGGGTACGGGGCTGGCACCGATTTTCAAAGTGGCGGACTCCCCTTCTTTCTCTTCTGCAGCACTGCATCCCGTAACTATTCCCCAACCGATCAACAGTAACAATCCTAAAATAATTCCTTTTTTCTTTTTCATGAACTTTTCCTCCTATTTACTGTATTTGCAATATAGCTTCCGGTCCATTGAACCGTGGTAACCAGAACCACCAGGACCAAAATCGTGCTAAGCATTACTTCACTGTCGAAGCGATGATACCCATAACGAATGGCCAAATCACCCAAACCACCTCCTCCCACCACTCCCGCCATGGCGGAATACCCGATGACATTTACAAAGGTTATGGTAACTCCCAGCACCAGAGGAGAAACACTCTCCGGAAGCAGTACCTTACCAATGATTTCCCCGTTGGTGGCTCCCATGGACTGGGCCGCTTCAATCAAACCGTAATCAACCTCTCCCAAAGCACTTTCCACAATCCTGGCAAAAAAGGGGATCGTGGCAAGGCTTAAGGGAACCACCGCGGCACCAGTTCCGATGGAGCTTCCCACCATGGCCCGGGTCATAGGCATAATCCCAATCATTAAGATCACAAAGGGAAAAGACCTACCAATGTTCACAAAGTATGACAGCCCCCTATAAATAACGGGATTCGATGCAATAAAACCCCTTTCCGTCACCTTCAAAAGCACTCCCAAACAGGTGCCGAAAATCACGCCGAAGAGAGTAGCCATTATGCTCATATATAACGTCTCCATCAATGCGGGAACCAATAACTGAATTAACCGTTCCATTACACCACCTCCCTTTTTATGTGGGCTTTCCCATAAATCTCGGAGGCCTCGATCAAGGCTTTTGTGTAGGCCTCCTTGGGATAACCCAGGACCTGCTCTTTGCTCCCCTGTTCAATCAATTCTCCATTTTTCAATACCCCCACCCGGTGGCAAATTTTTGATACCGCGGCTAACTGGTGGCTGATCATTAAAATCGTAATCCCCAGCTCCCGATTGATCCTTTCCAGCAGCCGTAAAATCGTATCCCCGGTTATGGGGTCCAAACTTGAGGTAGCCTCGTCGCATAAGAGAATTTTCGGATTCGTTGCAAGGGCCCGGGCAATGGCCACCCGTTGGCGCTGTCCCCCGCTCAGCACCGAAGGGTAGTGATTCTTTTTCTCCCTTAAGTCCACGATTTCCAGCAGCTCCTCCACCCTTTTTTCGATTTCCTCCGTGGAATACCCGGCCAACTCCAGGGGAAAACCGATATTTCCCCCAACCCTCCGGTGCTGTAGAAGGTGGTAATGCTGAAAAATCATTCCCGTGTTTTGCCGTAGTCCTCGTAGCTCTTTCTTGTTACAGGTTTTCACATTCAAACCATCCACGGTTAACCTTCCTTCATCAAAGGTCTCCAGCCCGTTTACCAGCCGGAGCAAAGTGGATTTTCCCGCACCGCTTAAGCCGATCACCCCGAAGATTTCTTCTTGGTGTATGGTCAGGCTTACCTTTTTCAAGGCTTTTACATCCCCATTTTTTGAGGGATAGGTCTTCGAAATTTCTTGAAAACGGATCATACTGTCCTCTCCTTTCTCCATGAATTGATGAGCTTTGATTTTAAAAATAAAAAACCCCTGTTCACTAAAAGAACAAGGGGTAAGTCGCATACCGATCTCATCTTTCAGTGACAATGCACTGCTGGAATTAGCACCTTAGAATATCTTCTAGGTTGCCGGGCTTCATAGGGCCAGTCCCTCCGCCACTCTGGATAAGTGATGATTATTCAGTTTTCATTGTTCATCGCCATAAAAAAATACCCATCGAAAGATGGGTAGAAATAGGCTTCATTTCTCCTCATCTTCCAGTGTCACTGCACTGCCGGATTTAGCACCTTGGAATTTCTTCCTGGTTGCCGGGTTTCTTAGGG
>CAZTIJ010000086.1:2692-8996 GCA_964613365.1 uncultured Clostridiaceae bacterium
CTTCTATTAAAATCTTATATACGAGTATAACCAGTGTTTCCTTTTTTGTCAACTGTTAATTTATCGATTGACAAATCTTTTTCAATAGCCCTTGGGATAATTCTTATGCCACCGCCAGGCGTCCTCCAAAATGGTTTTAAGATCCCCGTAGCGGGGATTCCATCCCAGGATGTCCTCGGCCTTTTTCGAAGAGGCCACCAAAATCCCGGGATCTCCCGATCTTCGACTTTGGACCTCGGCGGGGATGGGGTGCTCCGTCACTTCCCGGGCCCGGTCGATTACCTCCTTAACCGAGTACCCTTTACCGCTTCCCAGGTTGAATATTTCCGACGGGTTGCCCCTGCGTAAATAATCCAAGGCCTTGCCGTGGGCCGCCGCTAAGTCCATTACATGGATGTAGTCCCGTATACAGGTTCCGTCGGGGGTATCGTAATCATCCCCGTAGATGAATATTTGTTTCCTTTTCCCCAAGGGAACCTGGAGAATCAACGGAATCAAATGGGTTTCCGGCTTGTGATCCTCTCCGATCAACCCCCGGTAATGGGCGCCGGCGGCATTGAAGTACCGTAGGGATACATAACGAACCCCATAGGCTTGGTCAAACCATTTCATCATTTTTTCCATGGCAAGCTTGGTCTCCCCGTAGGGATTGGTGGGATGGGTCGGGGAGTTTTCCGTAATCGGGGATTCCACCGGCTCCCCGTAGGTTGCCGCCGTGGAGGAAAAAATAATTTTGTCCACATCATGGTCTTTCATCACCTTCAGGAGACTCAACATCCCTAAAACATTGTTATGGTAATATTCATAGGGCTTTTCCATGCTTTCCCCCACCAGGGAGCTCGCTGCAAAATGAATCACCCCGGTGACGGCATGTTTGCTAAACACTTCTGAAAGATCCGATTCATTTCGAATATCCACTACATAAAAGTCCTCCACCTCCACCGCTTCCCGATAACCGCTTTGGAGATTGTCCACCACCACAACCTCTTCCCCCCGTTCTTTAAGATGTTTTACCGTATGACTGCCGATGTATCCGGCGCCTCCCGTTACTAATACTGCCATATGACCCCTCCTTTAAGTATCATTCCTCAACTTCCATATAATAGGTTCTGGCGGCAAAGTCCTGAAACAGACGAACCTGTTCATTAAATCCGGTTCCCACAAAGGCCTGTTTCAAAGAGATTCCCCGGTTACAAAGGGCACTGCCGGTGATCCGGTACTCCTCCCGTTCCCCCTGCGGTTGATAAAACTTTGCAATCACTTCCTGGGACAGGGATCCCTCTTTAATATGCACCGGGGATACGGTGTTGATCAGATCTCCGAAGACCTTTACGTTATGTTTCATGGGAATGTTATAAAAACGGTACCGCTTATGGGGTAACAATCCCTTTCCCCGAAAAATCATATCCGGTCGGTTGGCCGGGCTCAGCTCCTGAAAAATACCGGCCACCCCCCGCTGTTGATCCTTGGATACCACCATCCAGCTTTTCACCGGGTTTTTCCATAGGCGATGAAAATCTCCGAACTGATAGACCTCCCGCCACTTCTTGTATTCCAGGATTTCTTCCTTGATTTCCCTTAACCGCTCCTTCGAAGCATCCCCCAGATTACATTCATACCCCAAAACTCCGTAACAAGCCACCTGGTACCGGGTATTTTCCGGAACCCTTCGAAGGGTCTGATGATTAGGGCAATCGGAGACGTGGGCCCCCATGGTGGATAGGGGATAACCGTAACTGTAGCCCTGTTGAATGGATAGACGGCTGATGGCATCGGTGTTGTCACTGGCCCAGATCTGGGGCATATAGGAAAGGATCCCCAGGTCAAAACGATTCCCCCCGGAGGCGCAGCCCTCAAACAAAATATCGGGAAAGGCCTTTACCAAAGTATCCAGCACCCGATACAGTCCTAACACATAGCCATGGGCGAAGCTTCCCATCTTTTCCGTTGCCAGAGTAGGGGAATAAACGTCGGAGAAGATCCGGTTCATATCCCACTTAACATAGCTTATATTCCCCATTGAAAACACCTTTTTCATCTCTTCGATGATGTAGTCCTGTACCTGAGGATTGGTCAGGTCCAAAAGCATTTGGTTTCGGCCTTGGGAATGGGCCTTCCCCGGGATCTTCACCGCCCAATGGGGATTTTTTCTATAACAGTCACTGTCTTCGCTTACCATCTCCGGCTCCACCCAGATTCCGAAGTCCATCCCCAGGGCGTTGATTTTTTCCGACAGGCCTTCAATTCCCCCGGGTAGTTTCTTTTTGTTTACCTTCCAATCCCCCAGGGAGCTTTGGTCATCATCCCGTTTTCCGAACCAGCCGTCATCCAGAACAAAGAGCTCGATTCCCACCTGTTTCGCTTTTTTCGCCAGCCGCAACAGTTTTTTCTCATTGATCTTAAAGTAGGCGGCCTCCCAGCTGTTAAACAGTACCGGACGGGGCTTCCACTGCCACTTCCCCCGTACGATATGGCGACGGACAAAGTCATGCATGCTGCGGCTAAGCCCTCCGAATCCCTCCTTAGAGTAGGTCATCACTCCCTCGGGGCTTTGAAAGGATTCTCCGGGAAGCAGTTCCGTGGTGAAGCCTTCCGGGTTGATTCCCGTGGCCACCCGGAGTTTTTTATAGGGACTTCCCTCCGCCACCCCGTAATGATTTCCGCTATAGACCAGATTCAGTCCGTAACAGTCTCCGTAGTCCTCGGTGGTCTCCTTACCGGCGATCATGAAAAAGGGATTGGCCCGGTTACTGGATACCCCCGCCAGGGTGCTGTTTATGATTTTCCCTCCGGTACAGGGCTGCCGGTTTTTTTCCATCTCCCGGGCCCAGGCTCCGGTAAAGGTGATCATGTTGTAGTCATCGTCATGAAAATCCAGTTGAAGACTTAACAGCCTTTCCAGGGTTACCCCGGTGCTTCCCCGGTTAATGATCCGACTGCTTCGGGTAATCACATCCACGGCTTCATATACGTGATAGTAAAGTTCCAGTGCCAAGTCGCTGTTTCGATCCTTCAGCCTGATAACCAGGGTCTGCACCTCCTCCTCTTTTCCGTAGGAGCCGGGCAGTCCTTCATAGTCTTCCTTTCCCCATTGGATGCTATGGTCGTCGTATAAAAAATCCGCGGTTTCCATGCCGTCGGGATGCCGTAGCCGAATCAGGGGCTCACGAATGTCCCCCTTTCCCGGGGTGCTAAACTCCAGGGGTAGATTTTCCAGGTTCAGGGCGGGGTCCTCTTTGTCGTAGGCCACCCCGTTTCCTACCAGATACTGATTCTTTTGTATGAAGGCCTCTGGATCTTCCAGGGTCAGAGGCTCTCCGTAGTGTAAATGCTCAAGATGCCCCGTGGACCGGAGATAGAACAAATAGCTGCTGTTGTTGGTACTTAAGGTAAAAAGCCTGTTATGATACCGGATCATCGAACATCCTCCCTTCTTTTCTCCCCTTTGTCTCCACGACAAAGTCCAGGGTTTTTTTCACCCGGTTGTCCAGGCGTATCCGAACCTTTCCCCGTCCCGGTTTTCCCTGGGATTTCACATAGGTTCCCGTCATCCCGCCCCGAAGGCTGAGGATCTTCGGACCGATGATTTCTATCGGTCCTTCAACCTCCACCACCAGGGGTTCCTGGAGATAGGAAAGGAGGTTTCCGCTGTCACTGAGGGCTTGAATCCGAACCGTGGCCACATCATAGGTATCCCCTTCCAAAAGGGTGGTTCGGTCAACCCTCAGGGATAGATTCACAGTCTCCATGGTCTTTTTTTCCCTTCGGGCAATCACCTTGCCCTCCTTTAAAGCTTCCACCCGGTAGGTGGTGGCCTCCTGGCCCCAGTCACCGATGTATTTCGTATAGTATTTTCCGATTTCCTCCAGGGTCATTCGATGCCAAAGCATCAGCTTTCCCGCCAGAAGCTTAGAGGATAAGGGGAGATTATTCGGGCCGTGTTTTGCCACCGCCAGTAAAGCCTTTTTCAGATCCCGTCGTTTCCCCGGGGAAAGATCCCTTTCCAGTTGTAGTCGGTCTCCCAACACATCGTCTATTGGAATGGGCCCTGCGGGAAGGTCTTTATAGGGGCTGTTATCCTTGGTGAAACTTCGAATAAACTCATGGTTTTTATAAAGGCGTACTTCATCCCCGTTGGTAAAGGCGTAAAGATCCCCCCGAATACTGCCGGGGTATTCCCCCACGTCCATATTGGAGCTAAGAGCCAGTACCGGCTCCTTATCCTGTTGGGCGGCGTAAACCTCCCCCGCCAGTTTTTTGTTTCGAAAATAATCCATCACTCCATGATAGCAAATCCGGTCTCCGCTGCCGAAGTCCTTATGGGTGTTATAATCAAACATCACCCAGCCGAAGCCCCCGGCCACATCCTCTTCCTTGTAGATATCGTTCAGCACCCGGGCATGTCTCAGGGCGTGATCCCGGCGGTGGGCCTCGTCGTCAAAGGCCTTGGTGGGATACATATGTCCGTTAAACTCCGTCACCAGGTAGGGGGCCTGTTTTTCCCCGGTTACCTTCTTCCTTTTCTCAATCCCGGGATTCTCGCCGACATGGGAAAAGTCGTTATAGGTATAGACGTCCTCCAACAGTTCACTGTTTTTAATGTAGCGCACCCCTCCCGTGGGTCTTGTGGGGTCCAGGGCTCGGGCCACAGCGTTGGTGGCCCGGTAAAAATCATGATGGTCGGAGGACTCGTTGATTCGAACCCCCCAAATGAAAATACTGGGGTGGTTACGGTACTGAAGCACCATCTCCCTTACCTGCTCCAGGGCGATTTCCTGCCAAGCCTTATCGCCGATATGCTGCCACCCGGGGATCTCGGTAAACACCAACAGCCCGATTTCGTCGCATCGCCGAATAAAATGCTTCGACTGGGGATAGTGGGCGGTTCGAACCCCGTTGACCCCCAATTCGTACTTTAAGATATCCGCGTCCAATTCCTGGGGGGATTGGGGCATGGCATAACCCACATAGGGATAGGACTGGTGGCGGTTCAGTCCCCGAATCTTAATCCTCTTACCGTTTAGAAAAAACCCTTGGGGACGAAGGCTCATCTCCCGAAAGCCGAAGGTTACTTCATACCTTGCTCCATTACTCAAGCGGACCTCCAGGGTGTAAAGCTTTGGGCTTTCCAGGTCCCAAAGTTCGATGTTTTTAAGGCTGAATTCATGAAGGGTTTTTTCGTCATTCAACGGAAAGCTGTCCAGCTCCCGGGGGTTTTCCCCGTTTTTATCCCGTAAAATAAAGGCGGCTTCAAGGCTTTTTCTATCCCCTTCCACCAAAACCTCGGCGATCAGGGTCTTTTCTGTTTCCAAAACCTTCTCGGTTCGAACAAACACATCCTTTACGTAGGTTTTCGGAAGGACCTCCAAATACACCTCCCGGTACAAGCCTCCATAGGTTAAAAAGTCGATGACGTAGCCGAAGGGGGGCATATTCAGACTTTCCCGGCTGTCCAGCTTTACCACCAGGATGTTATCCCCGCCAATTTCAATATAGGGGGATAGATCCGCGGTAAAGGCGGTGTAGCCCCCGTTATGGGTTGTGACTTTTGTTCCGTTCAAAAATACCTCCGCCCTATGGGCGGCCCCTTCAAAGGTAAGGTGCAAAACCTTTCCCTCCCAGGCCTCCTCCCCGTAAATCACTTTTCTATATCCCATGATCTTTTGGTAACATCCCTCATCAAAGCAGTTAAAGGGGGTCTCCTCAGCGGTATGGGGCAGTCGAACCCTCTGAAGATTTCCTTGGTCAATAGAATTTTCCAGGAGGCCTTCATCAAACTCCGGGGTAAACCCCCATTGATCATTCATTGGTATTTTCATCGATGACCCCTTCCTTCCAGCCCAACAGATTCATAAACCGGGAAAATCCCTGTTGTCCCTCTTCGTTGTTTTTAAAAACCCCGCTATGTTCCAGGCCCCGGGTGAATCGCTGGCCGATGGCCCGTTCCACCCCTTTGGCAAGGAGTTTTCGGTCCAGGGGCTTTTCTTGGAGTAAGGCTTCAAATTCCTTTTTCAAGTCCTCCAGCATGTCCTGATGCTTTTTTACGGCGGCTTTCTCTTCGGGAGAGATCTCTCCCCCTTCCAACAGGGTAATCATGCTTTTCATCTCCTGTTTCAGCCGGGGGGGTAATATGGCAAGGCCCATCACTTCAATCAAGCCGATGTTTTCCTTTTTCACTCCGTGAACCTCCCGGTGGGGGTGGAAAATCCCTTCCGGATACTTCCGGGAGCATCGATTGTTTCGAAGCACCACATCCAACTGATATACCCCCTCCTTTTTTCGAACAATAGGGGTTATGGTGTGA
>CAZTIJ010000087.1:0-8978 GCA_964613365.1 uncultured Clostridiaceae bacterium
CCGAACATCTCCGCCAGCAACGGGATCATTCATGTGATCGATACCGTACTCTTACCATTGAACTAGAAGACTAAGTAACGATAGGCCTATTATTTAATGTAGTTGGATTCAGATAAGTCTGTTGATGAAGCAATATGATTGATATCTCCATAGCAGTAATTTTAAAAGGCCCTTAGGAATTTCCTAAAGGGCCTTTCTTGCAATCTCCAAAATCTTCTCCGGCCGGTCCACCACAACATCCGCTCCGCTTGCTCGAAGTTCCTTGGCTCTCCAAATTCCCGAGGAAACCCCGACGTATTTTGCAATGACACTTCTGACAGAAGATTTTTTTGTGTTTCCTATACTGTAAGCTGAAAAAATCAGGAAGTGGCCTTACTCAGCAAAGACAGAATTCTAAATCCTTATGATACTGATTACCACAAAGAGGGCAGGGGGAGTGTTAAAAATCACAAAGCTGCAATAATGTCCGGCGGATACTTGAAATTATTTAAAAAATATTATGAATTAATGTTTATTATTGTTAAGTGGGGGGTATAAATAAGTTACCTTAACGGGGGCATAGATCTTTGAGAAGTATCTGGACGCTTTTCTCAAAGGGAGCCGGCAGCGTAACCGACCATAATGTTTGGTCGGTTTTTTAAGTTACAGCATCAAGACAACTAAATCGGATTCACATTGTGTAGCGACGATCTCTGAAAATTACGTGGACGCTTTTTTCAGAGGGAGCCAATAGCGTAAC
Source organism: uncultured Clostridiaceae bacterium (assembly GCA_964613365.1). Lineage (GTDB taxonomy): Bacteria > Bacillota > Clostridia > Peptostreptococcales > T1SED10-28 > Isachenkonia. Next base: position 740 of record CAZTIJ010000087.1, read on the forward strand.
CGACCGTAATGGGTCGGTTTTTGTGATTTAAGGAGGTGGTCTTATTAAGCAGATAAGGGAAAAGAGCAAGGGCCTAGGAAAAACTGTAAGGGTGGTTTTGCTGGCTATGAAATGAAGAAACGATAAAAATTGTTGCGTCATGAAATAAATTGATCCAACCCGTAACTCCATCGTTTCATTATTTCATTGTTAACGTCGAGGAGTGAGAAAAATGAGTGATAAAAAAAGTTGGCGAATCAGTCTGGTTATTGTACTTGTTTTAATGTTAGTCGTTGGGTCCACTTTAACCGGTTTAGCCAGTGCTTCACAATGGTCGTTTTCAAGGGTATGGGATGGCAGAGGCATGGACTCGGAAGATTGTGACTTGATAGGTACGAGCCCAGAAAGAACAGCTGATGGTTGGATCCACTGGGTGTTTTCTACAAAGGGTAGATCCACAGACGCTGAACTGGTATTGGGCGGCAGTGGTTCTGGCACTTACCAACCTGCGGAGCCGTTAAATGCAAGGGTTTGGCATTTTTACACCCCCTATTTTGAGCTCGATGAGCTTACTGCAACCATTCATCTAAACGGTAGACCGGGACCTGGCGGAGGCCTTGTTATCTCTGATTATTGTCCAGGAGCGGTAGAAGAACTTACCGTTAGTAAAACCGTGGAAACATCCTTTGTCCGAGAACATGAATGGGATATTGAATAGAGCGTAGAAACAGAAAATGAATATACCATCGACGGAGTACCAAAAATCTGGCTATACATTGATGGCAGTGGAGATGAAACCGCAACATGGAAGGTCGATGTCACCTATGAAGGTTTTGAAGACAGCAACTTTAATGTAAGCGGAGCTATCACCATTGAAAATACCGGATCTTTGGATGCAGTTATTACTGACGTGGTGGATGAACTCGCAGGAGAGCCTATTGTTGTAGACTTCGGCGTAGAATTCCCTTACACGTTACCTGTAGGAGAGACACTTGTAGGGACTTATGATGAAGATGTAGACGAGGAAATCGAGGGCTTTAATGAGGTAACGGTTACTACTGAGCGAGATGAGTATTTTGGAGATGCAGAGATTATATGGGAAGGGCCTACCTCACAAATTAACGAAACTATAACCATCGAAGACGACAGCGATCTTCTCGGTGTAGTAGAACTTGGAACCGTTACAGCACCCAATAATGCGGAATTTACCTACAGAGAGGATTTTGCATATTTTGTAGGAGCTGAATCCGCTGTTTATGACAACACCGCAACCATCGTTGAGACTGGCCAATCTGCAGATGCACGACTGAAAGTCAATGTTCAAGAGTTTGTATTTGAAGGTGAAACCGCTTGGGCAGCTAATGGAAATGTACCGGGAGAATTCCGCTACGAAAATCCTGGGAACTGGGCAACCTACGTGGAATACAATGGAGTAGAAAAAACCACAACATTGTTTGCCGGTCAAAACATCAATGCTGGAACTGTAAATTTCTCAGCTCCTGTTAATGATAAAGTTACCATTACAGTGCATCTTGCAGGAGATTGGGAATTTAAAGATGTGGCAGAATACTTGAAAGTACAAGACTATGAATTTGCACCAAGTGGAAACCCTGCCCCCGGGCTGTTTGATCACAAAGTTAGTTCAGGAAAAACAATCGTGGTTCCCGAAAACAACTTCTACGGCGTGCATCTGGATGTAGGCCGGTGGGTACCGGATCCAGACTTTGGGCCTTAATAGAGTTGGACACTAATATTCACATCGATAATTTATTGTAAATGGATTGGATATAAAAGAATTGGTTGCCATCACAGAATAAATAAAACAGAGGGTATTATGGATAGGTGACTGAACTTAATATGGGAAGAGTGAAGCTATCAAACCCCTAGGAAGCCAATATTGAGTTGGTGTCTTAGGGGTTTTTTGGAAGTGCTTAATAAAAATGGGGTTAAGGGACCAGATGGTTATCACTATCCTCCCCTTTGGAAGCTTCTACGATCTCCAAAATCTCCTCCGGCCGGTCCACCACAACATCCGCTCCGCTTTCTATTAGCTCCTTGGCGCCCCGAAAACCCCAGGAAACCCCGACCCCTTTCACTCCCGCGTTTTTTGCCACTTCCATATCCACATCGGAGTCCCCCACATAGAGGACTTCTTCCATTTTACAATCCCACTTTTCCATCAGGGAAAGGAGGGCTGTGGGATCCGGCTTTAGAGGGTAAACTCTCGGATCGTAGCCCTGGACTTCTTGAAAATCCCATTGGCTAAAAAAGTACTGTACGGTGGTTCGGGTAAACTCCTGGGGCTTATTGGAAAGGATCCCTAGAAAGACTCCATCCTTTTCTAAAGCCGTAAGCATTTTATCGATCCCGGGATACAGTGTGGACTTGTTGTTCCAGTTTTCGGCGAAAATCCCTTTCATCTCTTCGATCATTTGATGGATCTTTTCTTCCGTCAGGTTTTCCCCCGGGGGCAGGGCCCGGCGCACCAGGCTCGCCATGCCGTTTCCCACAAAGCTTTTGTAACGCTGTACTTCATGGGTGGGGTAGCCGTGGTTTCTCAGTACCCGGTTCATGGAATCCCCGATATCCGCAAGGCTGTCCAGTAACGTGCCGTCCAGGTCGAAAAAAATTCCTCTGATCATTATAATTCCTCCCATAGCATGGTTGTACCCGTATTATAACACAGATTCCATTAAAGAAAATAAAGGAAAAAAGAAGTTGGGTATCGAATATGTATAGGGTATAGATAAAAAAAGCGGACCTTTGGATTTGGTGGAATGCATAACAAAGAAGGAGGATACCTTAAATAAAGGAGTAGATGCTATGCCCGTTAATCGTAGAAATCCCATGGAGTTTCAAGGAAACGTAAACAAACGAAATTATTTTGAAGGATGGTATTATAAACAGGTAAGCCAGCACGGGAAGCTCACCCTGGCCCTGATTCCCGGCATCAGTTTGTTTGACCGGGACAAACACAGCTTTATTCAATACATTCTTTCCTACACCGATGAAAAGGAGGAAAAGAACCTGGTTACCGGGTATGTTCGTTACCCGGTGGAGGCCTTTACCTATCAGAAGGATCCCTTCAAAGTGAAGGTGGGAAAATCCATCTTTACGGAAAAGAAAATCTTCCTGGATCTGAAGGATCAGTACCGGTATTTTCAAGGGACATTAGAGATTCATCCCTTCACCCCGATTCCGACCGGTTTGTTCGCTCCGTCGATCATGGGACCCTTCGCCTATTTCCCCGGGATGGAGTGTAATCACGGGGTGGTCAGTATGAACCATGATATTATGGGAACCATACAGATGAACGACCAAAGCCTGAAGTTTAATTACGGCCGGGGATACATCGAAAAGGACTGGGGAAGTTCCTTTCCCGAAGAATACATCTGGATGCAGTGCAACACCTTTGATACCCCCGAGACCTCTTTGTTTTTCTCCATTGCCCACATCCCTTTTCTCGGCCGGTCCTTCCAGGGACATATCGGAAACCTGCTGTTAAAAAAGAAGCAGTACCGCTTTGCCACCTATAACGGCACGAAAATCTCCACACTTCAACGAAGGGGAAAGGAAATCTCCGTTGTGGCGGAGAACAAGGAGGCTCGCCTGGCCCTAACCGCCATACCGGATCAGGAACGGGAACTGATCGCTCCCGTAGGAGGGAAAATGGAACGGGTGATCAAGGAAGGGATTACCGGTACCGTGACCTTTGAGCTGTTGGATAAAAAAACCGGGGAGACCCATCGGGACCGGGGAAAAGCCGCCGGAATTGAAGTGGTGGTGGAGGAGAAGCGGCGAAACAAAAAGCTAAGGATTGAGGAAGTGGCCCCGGAAGACGAGGGGTTAGAAAGTAAAGAGGAAGATTCGGTATCGACATAGAAAAATAGAAGAAGAAAAAAAGAGTGTGAAGCTCTTATTACCGGAGGTACCGAAAAGGTCGATTAGGAAGCGGAAATTATAAAGGAGGTAAGGACCATGGCATTAAAAGGAAAAGTAGTAATCGCCCAGGGGGGCGGTCCCACGGCGGTAATCAATCAGTCCTTGGTGGGCGTCGCCTTGGAGTCCAGAAAATTTCCCCAGGTGGAACGGGTATACGGAGCGGTCCACGGCGTAAGAGGGATCATTCAGGAGGACTTTTTGGACCTCAGCCAGGAAACCACCCACAACCTGGAAAGCGTGGCAAAAACCCCGGCGTCGGCCCTGCTTTCCACCCGGGACAAACCCGATGACAAGTACTGCGAAGAGATTTTCCACGTACTGAAGGCCCATGACGTACGGTATTTTTTCTATATCGGAGGAAATGACTCCGCATCCACGGTGCATATAGTAAATGAGAATGCGAGAAAATCCGACTATGAGTTTCGAGCCATTCATATCCCGAAAACCATCGACAATGATTTGTTGGTCAACGACCATACGCCGGGCTACGGCTCTGCGGCAAAGTTCGTTTCCCAGGCCTTTACCGGGGTGGATCTCGATAACCGGGCCCTGCCCGGGGTGTACATCGGGGTGGTCATGGGAAGAGATGCGGGATTTTTAACGGCGGCCTCCTCCATTGCCCAGAAATACTTTGACGACGGTCCCCATCTTATTTACCTTCCCGAACGGCCCTTTTCCAAGGAGAAATTTTTGCGGGAGGTTAAGGAAGTATACGACAAATGGGGCCGATGCGTGGTGGCGGTTTCCGAGGGGATCAAAAATCACAGGGGAGAGCCGGTGGTCAAGGAGTTAATCCAAAAAGCGGAATATGATGCCCACGGCAACATTGTATTATCCGGTTCCGGCGCCCTGGGGGAAAACCTGGTGAATTATGTTAAGGAGAACCTGAACATCAAACGGGTGCGCTCCGATACCTTTGGCTATTTGCAACGGTCCTTTATGGGCTGTGTATCCGAGGTGGACCAACACGAGGCCCGGGAGGTAGGAGAAAAGGCGGCCCAGTTCGCCCTGTGGCATAACCAGGACGGTTCCGTTACCATCCACCGTACCGGGGACTATTCCGTTGACTATCAACTGACCGCCCTGGAAAAAGTGGCAAAGTTTACGAAGTCCATGCCCGACCACTTTATCAACAAAGAGGGGAATCATATCACCGAAGCCTTTCGAAACTACCTGCGTCCCCTGGTGGGAGAGGAACGATTCTTTGCCCATCATCTACGAGCTCCCCAGGTGGAGAAAATATTAAAAAACCGTTAAATTCTTTTGTTTTTTATCATAAAAACCGATATACTGATACACTGGAAAAGAAAAAAACTATGAAAACCGTAAAAGGTGATTTTTAGGAGGACATCATTATGGAAAGAATGATCGGAACCGTAACCCGAGGACTGAGAACCCCGATTATCAATGAGGGGGACGATTTGGAAAAAATCGTGGTAGATACCGTGCTGCAGGCATCGAAACAGGAGGGCTATGAAATTCGGGACAAGGACGTGGTGGCCATTACCGAGTCCGTGGTGGCCCGGGCCCAGGGGAATTATGCCACCGTGGATGCCATCGGCAAGGACGTCTCGGAAAAGTTTGGAGAGGGGACCATAGGAGTGATTTTCCCGATCCTAAGCAGAAACCGCTTTGCCATTTGCCTAAAGGGAATTGCCAAGGGAGCGAAGAAAGTGGTGCTGATGCTCAGCTACCCCTCCGATGAAGTGGGGAACCATCTAATGGATTTAGACATCCTGGATGCCAAGGGGGTGAATCCCTGGACCGACGTATTGACGGAAAAGGATTTTCGGGATCTCTTTGGCTACAATAAACACACCTTCACCGGGGTGGATTATGTCCAGTATTATAAATCCCTAGTGGAGGCCTACGGGGTAGAGTGCGAAGTGATTTTTTCAAACAATCCGGTTACGATTCTGGACCATACCAAAAATGTTTTAACCTGTGACATTCATACCCGGGCAAGGACCAAAAGAATGCTAAAAAGCAAAGGGGCAAACAAGGTTTTCGGCCTGGACGATCTTTTAAGCCGGCCGATAGACGGGAACGGCTATAATGAAGAATTCGGCCTCTTAGGATCCAATAAGGCCACGGAGGATAGGGTGAAACTCTTTCCCCGGGACGGCCAGACCGTGGTGGATCGCATTCAGGAAGAAATCCTGTCCCAAACCGGAAAGAAGGTGGAGGTGCTGATTTACGGAGACGGGGCCTTCAAGGATCCCGTGGGAAAAATATGGGAGCTGGCGGACCCCGTGGTGTCCCCCGCCTACACCAAGGGCTTGGAAGGGACCCCCAATGAATTGAAGATCAAATATCTGGCGGATAATAATTTTGCCGATCTATCGGGAGAAGCCCTAAGGGATGCAATTTCCAAACATATTGAAAACAAAGCTCCGGATTTAAAGGGTGCCATGGAAGCCCAGGGAACCACACCAAGACGGCTGACGGACCTGATCGGATCCTTAGCGGACCTGACTTCCGGCAGTGGAGACAAGGGTACCCCCGTGGTGTATATCCAGGGTTATTTCGACAACTATACAAAATAAGCTTTTTCCTATGAACTATGGGATGGATCCCTTGAACCCCAGGGAGAAAAGGGTCCGTCAATACCGGGATCAAAGGAAAGCCGACGTGAAAGGGAGATGATGATGAAGGATCCCATTGGTTTTGAAGATTTTATGAAAGTCGATATTCGGGTGGGGGAGGTTGTGGAAGCCAAGGTGTATAAAGAGGCCAAAAAGCCCGCCTATATACTGACGGTGGATTTCGGTGAAGAAATCGGAATCAAAAAAAGCAGCGCCCAAATTACCGAGTGTTACCACTGTCAGGACTTAGTGGGAAAGCAGGTGCTCGGTGTGGTAAACTTTCCCCCGAAGCAAATCGGAAAACTATTATCCGAGGCCTTAATCCTCGGAGTCTATAGCGATCAGGGGGTAGTGCTTATCCGACCCGACCAGGATGTGAAAAAGGGAGATAAGCTGGGGTAGCAGCAAAGGAAGGAACCGATGGTCTATAAAAGGCCGTCGGTTTTTTTAATGGGAAAAAAATTGGGTATGTTTGGGTATGAAAGTATTCTCTTAAAAATAAAACATAAAAAGGAGCGTCTCCGATGAATAACCGAAAAAAAATTCCGTTGCCCGTGGCTCTGATCCCCATTGTAGTTGTGGGAGGAATGTTGTTTTATACCATTCTTGAATATGAAGCGGAACCCCATCCCAGCTTGATGGTGGGAATTATGCTCAGTGCCTTGATCGGCGTAATTTATGGATGGCAGTGGAAGGAAATAAGAAAAAGTCTGGTGGATAATATCCAGGAAGGGATTTCCGCGGTGATGATTCTTCTGATTATCGGAATGCTGATCGGCACCTGGACCGCCTCCGGGGTGGTTCCGGGGATCATGCTGGTGGGATTTCAGGTTTTTCATCCCCACTGGTTTTTGCCCATGCTGTTGGTGGTCTGCGCCGTGGTATCGGTACTAACGGGAAGTTCCTGGACTACCGCCGGCACCATAGGGGTGGCCAGTATGGGCATCGGACAGGGCCTTGGGATTCCCGGGCCCATGGTGGCGGGAGCCATTGTTTCCGGAGCTTTTTTCGGGGACAAGCTCTCTCCCCTGTCGGATTCCACGAATTTGACCCCTTCCTTATTGGATGTGAATTTATACGAACATATCAAGCATATGCTCTATACCACTCTCCCCAGTTTTCTCATCGCCTTGGGACTTTACACAGGAATGAGTATATGGATTCTTGATGTGGAGGAAGGAATGCTGGAAATTGGGGAATATCAGGAGGCGATAAGGGAAGCCTTTCAGATAACTCCCCTTTTGGGAATCCCGCCCTTAGTGGTAATTCTACTGGTGATCTTTAAAGTGCCTGCGATCCCGGGGCTGTTTCTGGGGGCCCTTGCCGGAGGGATCCTTCAAGTGGCCGTGCAGGGTGAATCCCTTGGAGAAGTAGTCCATACCCTCTACGCCGGGGTTGAAGTCAGTACCGGCTGGTCGGAGATGGACGAGCTGCTTTCGGGAGGCGGGATGAGCAGTATGTACTCCGTTGTGGTACTGGCGGTTCTTGCCCTGGGCTTCGGCGGAATGCTAAACGATTTGGGGATCTTAAAGGGAATAATCGAAAAGTTTTTGTTTGCTCTGAAAAAACAGGGAGGTCTGGTTGCCGCTACGGTATTCACTTCGATTTTCATCAATATTTTCGGGGCAAACCAGTATCTTTCCGTGGTACTTCCGGGACAGATGTACGAAAAATACTATAGAAAGCTGGGCCTTCACAATAAAAATTTAACCCGGGCCCTGGAAGCCGGGGGG
>CAZTIJ010000088.1:0-8915 GCA_964613365.1 uncultured Clostridiaceae bacterium
CTCCGGTTCCGGTTTCCAGACCACCTGATAAATATGTTCCCCATTTTCTCCGTAGCTGACCACATCGTAGCCTTCCCGCCTGCTGATCTCGTTTCGAGAATAGGGGCTGCCCCACTGGTCAAGAACCGCCTCCCGCTGAATATCCCCGGTAATCAGAACCTCTTCCGTCACGGTCCCCTTTGCACGATCATATATCCGGTACCAAATCTCTCCCTCCTCCAGGATCAGTTTTCGTCGATCCGGGCCAGTATTATCCCTTGCCAACACCTGGTGTTTTTCATAATCAAAGGTTTTCAACGCCTCGGGCCAAGGATCCCCGTCGATGACCTGGACGGTCTTATAATAATTTTCTAAGTAAGAAAAGTTCATTTGGACCACATGGGGAAAAGTTTCAACATCTTCGATCAACCGTCGATAATACTGAATACCCCCTCCCCGGGAGATTAAGCGATACCCCCAGCCCTCCTTGTTCGGTTGATGGACCTCCCGTATTTCAAAGACCTTGAGATCCCGTTCATTAGCAGTTTTCTTCCTTACTTCCTCGGTAATGACCTGTACCAGAGACTCATGGTCCACTATTTCCTCCCGCCGATGGCGAAAGTCGTCTAAACTGCCCACTTCCTGCATCTTCATAATTTCATTAAATTTCGCCGTGATCCGGTAATCCCACTGCCCTTGGCCCCGATGCCAGTCGAAGGAAACTTCATTAAAAAACCCCTCCTCCAGCAATCCGGTCATCACGCCCTGTAAAACCGGGTCGTTGCCGTGCTCTTTAAAATCGGAAGACTTCTCCATCTCCTCTAAGACCCTGTCAAAGGCTTCTGCGATTTCCTCCGTGGGATTATGAGGAAGGACCATACTTAAAACTTCGGGGTTTTTAACCTGCCACTGGCCATTCTCCTCCTTTAATCGAACTTCCTCCTTCAAGGGATAAATCGACCGCCCCCCCTGTTCCACGGCCCGGCGGTAAATATCCTGGAGGCTTCGCCGTGAATCCTCCTTCAGCCATACCTCCTGGCGAATCATCTGATCGAAATAATCGTCGTAAACCTCCACCAGATTGGGCACCGCCATTTCAACGGCGATATGATCATACTCCCGCCCTTGATGGACCACTTCATAACCATGGACCTCGACGGCGTTTACCAGAATCGGATCATAGTCCCGGAGCATTCGGCTTTTGTTGTTCAGTAGCGCCTCTTCCATGGCTTGTAACCGAGCATCCCCGTTATTCTGTAAATTTACGAAGGCACTGCCTCCGATTAAGAAAACCAGTACGCCGGCAACCACCGCCAGCAGGATTTTCACCTCTTTATGGGAAGTTCTTTCCTCGGTACCACGCCGGCTGTCCCCAAGACTTTTTTCAACTTGATGATCCTTGATCGTAGAATGTTTTTTTCGGTTTTTCATAGTCTCCCCCTAATATGATTCAACAGCTATAATTGCTATTTCCTTACAATGAATTGTTACTAATACTATATTCGCCATCCCGACCTCGGATTCCTTTATATTGGTAGATATCTTTATATATTGTGATCTTTTTTTTAGCATTCGGGGTATTAATAAGTAACGGAGGATAAAAGGAGATGATTTTATGACAATGATCAAGGGCTTTATTTTTGATCTGGACGGCGTGATCGTAGATACGGCAAAATACCATTTTATTGCCTGGCAGGCATTGGCAAGGGAGCTGGGCATTGACTTTCGCGAAGAAGATAACGAAGCCTTAAAGGGGATCAGCCGAAAAAAAGCCTTTGACATCCTCTTATCCCTTGGAGGTTTAACACTGACCGAAGCACAAAAGAGAAACTGTCTGAAAAAGAAAAATCGGCATTATTTAGATCTGGTGGATAAGCTGGGAAAAGAGGAGATCCTTCCTGGGGTCCTTCCCTTTCTAAAAGCCCTTCAAGAAAAAAGCTTTAAAATAGCCCTGGGCTCTGCCAGTAGAAATGCCCGAAGAGTTTTGGACCACTTAAACCTCACCGCTTATTTCCATGTAATTATCGACGGAAACCAGGTAGAAAACCCAAAGCCCCACCCCGAAGTCTTTTTAATGGCGGCCGAGGCACTGGGTCTTCCGCCCGAAAACTGTCTGGTCTTTGAAGATGCTCAAGCAGGAATAGAAGCGGCCAAGGCGGCGGGTATGTTTTCTGTAGGCATTGGTGATAAAGAAACTCTTTCTCAGGCGGATCTTGTCATTCCCGGTTTTTATAAAGAAAGTCCCGAAGGTTTATTACAGCGTTTTTTGACCCTTTAGCATTCATCTTTCGGGAACCATCGCCCCTACAGAAGCCTCGAACTACGAAAGCGAAGACCCTCTTATAAAAGAGTCCTCGCCTTCCCCTCCGTCTTTTCCTCTCTACCCCTATGCAGGATCGATTCTTCGGTTTCCAGATCGAATAAATGTATCTTGTCCTCTTTCATGCCCACCGTTACATGGTCCCCTACCCGAATCTCCAGTTGAGGGTCTACCCTTGCCACCAGAGTCTCTTTTTTGAGCTTAATAAAGAGATAGGTTTCAGACCCTAAAAGCTCGGTAACCTCTACCAGGCCGGTATTTTCTGATTTTTCGCTCATTTCCACAATCAAGTGTTCCGGTCGTATGCCCACGGTAATTTTTTTATTGAGGTAACCCATATTCCTTAGAAACTCCTGTCTTTCCTTGTCAATGGCATAGGAAATGCCTTCGTATACCACCAGCACTTCACCATCCTTCTCCAGAGGCTTTCCTTCGATAAAATTCATCTGGGGAGAACCGATAAACCCTCCTACAAATTTATTTTCCGGGTTCTCATACAGATTTGTGGGGCTATCCACCTGCATCACCTTGCCGTCTTTTAATACCACAATCCTTGTTCCCATGGTCATAGCTTCCGTCTGGTCATGGGTGACATAAATAAAAGTGGTTTTCAGCTTATGATGAAGCTTCGAAATCTCTGCTCGGGTCTGTACCCGAAGCTTTGCATCGAGATTGGACAGAGGCTCGTCCATCAAAAATACTTTGGGATTTCGAACAATCGCCCGCCCTAAGGCCACCCGCTGTCTCTGTCCCCCGGAGAGCTGCTTTGGCTTATTTCTTAGAATTGGACTAAGTCCTAAAATCTCCGCAGCCTCCTGTACCCGCTTATCGATTTCATCCTTTGGCATTTTCCGAAGTTTCAGCCCAAAGGCCATATTTTCATAATTGGTCATATGGGGGTACAGGGCGTAGTTTTGAAAAACCATGGCAATATCCCGATCCTTCGGTGATACATTATTCATTAACTCTCCGTCTATCAGAAGCTCTCCCTCGGTAATTTCTTCAAGGCCGGCAATCATTCGTAGGGCTGTGGATTTTCCACAGCCTGAAGGACCTACAAATACAAGGAACTCATTATCCCGGATCTCCAGATTCATGTTTTTCACCGCATGAAACCCGTTGGGATAGACCTTATTCAGGTTTATCAATTTTAAACTCGACATTTTCTCTCCCCCTTAGCTTTTTGTCATGGGAAGCTTAAGGCTTCCTTGCCTTCGATCTATTCGATAACCCCTGTTGTTATGTTCAAACTCGATGGAGTCCTTACTTAAGAGTGTATACACGGTTTCTTTTTTTCCCACCGCCACCTCCAGTCGAGCTCCCTGATAAAGAATACGAAACCTATAACCCTTCCAAGCCTTGGGAAGGATGGGTCGAAAGGATAGTTTCTTCTTTCCCGTTCTCATCCCCGCAAAGCCGAAGACCATAGTCATCCAGGCCCCTCCCATATTTGCGGTATGGATTCCGTGATGGCTTTTTTCCAATAGATTATCCAAATCCATTCTTAGGGTTTTTTTAAAGAAATTCCAGGCCTCATCGGGATAACCCGCCTCGGAGGCTATAATACTGTGGATGCAATAAGACAGGGAGGAATCATGGGTGGTGAGAGGTTCGTAGTAGTCGTAATTCCTTTTTTTATCCCAAAGACTGTACTCCTCGCTTAAAAGAAAAAGTCCCAGGACTACGTCCGCCTGCTTTAATACTTGGTGACGATAGATATTCAATGGATGATAATAAAGAAGCAACGGTTTTTTTCCCTTTCGCTCCTGCTCAAAATCCCATGGGGGCTTGTCCAGAAAACTATCGTCCTGGGGATAGACACCAAGAACTTGATCTTTGGAAAGCCGCATTTTATCGGCGGCTCTTTGAAAGCTCTTCAGTTCCTCTTTATCCATAACAATCTTTTTCATCAGTGCATGGTAGGCCTCAGGGTCTTTTTCATCAAGCCAATTAGCGCTTTCCCAGGCGTAGTTCAGGTGCATTTTCGCCATACTGTTGGTAAAAAAATTGTTGTTGACCATAGCTGTATATTCATCGGGACCCGTGACATTATAAATCTCAAACTCCCCATTCCCCCTTGCATTAAAGTGTCCGAGATCCATCCAGATTCTTGCAGTCTCAAGCACCATCTCCAGACCATAGTCCCTTAAAAAACCTTGATCCCCCGTGGCTTCCACATACTTTTTCAAGGCATAGATAATATCCGCATTAATATGGTACTGGGCGGTCCCCGCAGGATAATAGGCGGAGGATTCGCTGCCGTCGATGGTTCTCCAAGGATACAAAGCCCCTTTACTATGATTCATTTCTCTTGCTCTGCCTCTGGCCATATCCAGGGTTTGATATCGATAGATCAATAAATTCCGCGCCAGTTCAGGTTTGGTATATAGAAAAACAGGCAAAACATAGATTTCCGTGTCCCAAAAGTAATGCCCGTTATACCCTTCTCCTGTTAGGCCCTTAGCGGCAATCCCGGTTATGCCGTCTTTCCCCAGGGATTGGAGCAGATGAAAGAGATTAAAGTTCATTCCCTGCTGTGCCGAGGGCTCTCCCTCAATGCTTACATAGACCTTCTCCCAGAAATCCTCCAGGTACTCCCGTTGTTTGTCTTCGAATTTATTAAATCCCGATTTTTCCGCCTTCCCATGGGCTTTTTCACTCTCTTTTATTAATACTTTCAACCCCGTCTCTTTATGGGTTTTGCAGTACTGATAGGTGATGGTTTTTATCACGCTGAAGGGCTCCTTTTTCCTGCATAATCCCGCCACCTCCACTGTCATTAACCCCTCTTCATCAATGGTGGAAGCAACAGTCTTCTGCCTTATATTGCTTTGGTGCCGTACTTCCGTCAATAAGGTAAAGCCATTAAATCTTGTGCGGTGGACGGCTTTCATTCCTTCACCCTCTATGAAGGTTTCCTCGGGAATCAAAAGGCTGTCTTTAAAACCTGCGCCGATTCTCGGATCCCCATCGTGACTTTTATTAAACACCGAAAGGTCCAGGGTGGAAGAAATCCCCACCTCCCCCGAGAAGTTTAACGGGGTCACTTGGTAATCAATCATGACCAGTCCCTTTTCTTCAAAAGGAATCAGTCTTTTAATTTGAATCTCTGCTTCAAGACCTTTTGGAGACCGCCAACGAATAAAACGCTTTTGCACCCCTTCTTTCATATAGAGCCCTCTATCATAATGGAGAAGGGTGCCCTCTTCCACAGTAAAAACTTCCCCCTGGAGAAACAGCTTAATACCCTGAGCATCGGGCAAGTTCAACATGGTTTCATTACTTTTTGCATAACCATAGGCAACTTCTTCATAAACAATAGGCAAGGAGTCATAAAAACCGTTCATATAGGTTCCCGGCATGCTGTCAACATTCCTGGATCCGTAACCTTCCTCAAGGTTTCCCCTCATGCCGAGGGTGCCGTTTCCTATGGAGAATAGAGTCTCCATCAATTGATGATTTACTTTCGGGTGACGTTCTTCCCGTATCACCCAGGGATCCTGCCCAAAACATCCCGTCCCCTTATTCATGGTCTCTCCTCGCTTTCTCTCTCCGGTATCAAAGGATCTCTCTCGTATCCACATCGAGGGTTCCGATGGTAACCGAGACCGGCAGTATCCGGCCCCGGCTACTATCGGTTAGGCATTTCATTTTCCGGGTTCTTTAAGTCCTTAGAAACCTGTGATGTCTTCTAAGTCCAGTTCCAACTCTTCCAAAGCCTCTGCCGCGTCCATATCTCCGGTAAGCACGCTGTGTACCGCTCTAAAAAAAGCGGTGGAAACTTCGTTATACCGTGGAGCTGAAATCGTGGACGGTCTGGCTACCGCATTGATAAATACATCATAAAGACTTCCAAAGAAAGGTGCCGCTTCCAAAACTTCCTCGTCTTCATACAAGGACATAATCGTAGGATTAAAGGCTCCTTCAACGGCTCTCATCTTTTGAATTTCTTCGGAAGCTAAAAACAAAGCGACATCCGCAGCAGCTTCCACGTTCTCACTGTATTGACTGACACCCAGCTGCCAACCGCCTAGGGTCGCCGCGGGGCTTCCGCTGCCTGCCGGCAGTGCGGAAACCTCAAATACACCCTGAACTGCACTATCATCATCTTCACTCAAGCTATAGGCATAGGGCCAGTTTCTCATAAAGGCCGCATTTCCCCCCTGCCAGATTGCTCGGGCATCCTCTTCCGCCATACCGGTTACTCCGTTGGGAGAGATGGTTCCTACCCAGCCGGCGGCCATGTTGATGATTGCCACTGCATTTTCATTATTTACGGTAATTTCTCCGTCGGGTTCAATGATTTGTCCGCCCTCATTGGAAGCGATCCACTCCAGTGCGTTACAGGTAAGTCCCTCATAGGCATTTCCCTGCCACACAAAACCGACAAAGTCGGAATTTCCCTCGCCTCTTTCCCCTTCTTGGATGATTTCCGCTGCGCTCTCAAGGTCTTCCCAGGTTTCCGGAGGGTTCAGATCATATTTCTCCAGTAAATCCGTTCGGTAATAAAGAAGACCGGCATCGGTAAACCAGGGAATCCCCACTAATGCTCCCTCCACTTCGTTATTCTCTACGATCGCCGGGAAGTGGTCTCCTACCACATCTTCCGCACCATACTCATACAGATCCACGAAATGCTCGGCTAAATCCCCGGGCCAGATAACATCAATTTGATAAATATCCACTTCCGAACTTTGGGCTTCAAAGAACTGAAGGTAGAGTCCCAGTCGGTCATCGGCTAGATCGGGGGTATCCAGAACTTCTACACGAACCCCTTCATTACGCTCGCTATACATCTCAGCGGCTTTTTCCGTAAGTTCAAATTCCTGTCCTACCGCTCCCGCTGCAACGGTAATCACAATCTCCTCTCCGGGATCGTCGGTTTCATCCTCATCGTCCTCACCATCGGGATCGAGGGCGGCTCCGTTTTCCATGGGGTCATCCAGCAAATCTTCATCATCCCCTCCACAGCCCACAAGGCCCGAGAAGGTCAGTGCCAGAACCAAAAGCAAGATCAGCAACAATTTTTTCTTCGACATGGTAATCCTCCTTTTCTTTCACAGTCATCACCTATTTCCTTTCCAACTTCCCTTTTGTTCTTGTCGTCTTTTCTTCCACTCAACCCTCCTTTTTGAAATGTTTTATATCCCAGGTACCCAGTTTAGCCTTTAATCGCTCCCGCTGTAAGACCTGCAACAATCCGTCGCTGGAAGATCAGAACCAGTATGACGATGGGTACCGTAACAACCACGGCGGCGGCCATAATCTCCCCGAAGGGCTCCTGTCTTGCCACCGCCCCTCCGAAATAGGCAATAGCCACGGGAACAGTTCTCGCACCAGGGTCAATTGAGGTAAAGGTAAGGGCAAAAAGGTACTCATTCCATGCGGCTATAAACGCAAGCAGCCCGGTGGTTACCATGGCCGGTGCGGTTAAGGGCAGTAAAATACGATAAAAGGTTTGAAAAGGGGTAGCGCCGTCGACCTGGGCAGACTCCATCAAAGCCGGAGGCAACCCCTTGAAAAAGGCCGTCAATACCCACGTGGTAAAGGGCAGAGTAAAGATCATGTATGAAAGAATCATACTGAGCCTCGCAGATAAACTCAACGTATTAATGACAGCGTACAGCCCTGCCAACACGGTTACCTGGGGGAACATGGTCATGGCCAGAATCATATAAAGAGCCGGTTTCCTTCCTCTAAAACGAAGTTTGCCAAGGGCAAATGCTGCAAAGGATCCCGCAATCAAAGCCAGAGCCGTGGTACATACCGCCACCACCGTGGAATTCCAAACCCCTCTGATAAACTGCTGATTATCAAAGATCACCCGATAGTTCTGAAAGCTCGGTGAAAACTCCAGGGATACAGGGTCCCTTGGTATAAAGGTTGCGGGGGTCATTTGTACCTGTGCCTCGGTTTTCAACGATGAGTTAACCGCCCAGTAAAAGGGAAAGAGGAGGTAAAAAAGAATAAAAGCCAGCAACAAATAGAATCCTGCTTTTTTCACTATGGATTTCTTTGTCCTAGTCATCGCTATCCACCCCCAGGGCCTTAATATAAGCAATGGCAAAACCAAAAATAATTAGGAAGATGATTACTCCCACTGCCGAAGCCAGTCCCATATTACGATTTCCGATTAATTGATAGTAATTGTAGCTAGCCATCGAGTAACGACTTTGTCCGAGCAGCACCTGAAAGACATCAAACACTCTTAAAGCATCCAGCGTTCTAAAAATTAGCGCTACCGCTATGGCGGGTTTTAGCAGGGGCAAGGTTACACTGACAAACTGACGGAATTTATTAGCTCCGTCGATCTCCGCCGCTTCGTAAAGCTCGTCGGGTATGGTTTGAAGCCCCGCCAGCAATAACAAGGCCATAAAGGGCGTGGTTTTCCAAACATCCACAGCAACCATGGCAGACATTTGGCTCATTCCCGAGGATAAAAAGTCCATTCGCCCATCTCCAATCCCTATGGATGCAAGAACCGTGTTAAAGAGACCCACCCGATTGGAGACAAACATCCACTCCCAAATTCTAGCAGATACGACGGTGATCACCGCCCAGGGTATTAACATGGAAGTCCGCATTAGACCCCTTCCCCTAAAATGATTATGGACGG
>CAZTIJ010000089.1:0-8806 GCA_964613365.1 uncultured Clostridiaceae bacterium
GAAGTCTTAGTAAAAACCCTGACCGAACTTTATGAAACGCCGAAAACCGAAGCCCCCTATATCCTAGGGGAGATGGATCGCAATTTTCCTTCCGCAGCAGGGCGGGCCCATTACTTCATGGTGAGCATAAAAAAGAGCAGTGGAAAAAATTGTGTGACCCCGGTGTACGGGAAGTCCGGCACCCTGTCGATGATGAGCCGGGCCGTGGGATATGGGGTTATCGGCTATAATGAAGAAGGACTGAACAAGGGGGATTGGGTTAAAGTATACCCGCTTACTTGATATGGTTGTATAACGAGAAAAAAAGGTTATACCCACTAATTATTTAAAGGGGGCTTTGCCGTGGAAGAGAAAAGTCGAAATATTTACTTAAAAAGTGTAGAGTTTGAAGAAGCCGTAGAGAGCTACCAAAAGGCCATGGAGGAAAGAAATATTGGAAGACAAACCGAGTGGGTGGATACGAAAATGGCCTTAAATCGAATCACCGCCGCACCGGTGTTTGCCCGGGATTCTTCGCCGAATTACAGTGCCGCTGCCATGGATGGCATCGCCGCCGTGGCGGAAAAGACCCGGGGGGCCTCGGAGACTCGCCCCATAGTTTTGCAAAAAGACCGGGATTACATCTACGTTAATACGGGGGGCGTGGTGAACGATCCCTATGACACGGTCATCATGATTGAAGAACTGGTGGAGGTCAGTTCCGAAGAAGTGGAAGTCCGAAGCAGTGCTTCTGCCCGGCAGCATATCCGGGAGATTGGTGAAGACGTGGTTAAGGGAGAGCTGATTCTACCATCCAATCATGTGCTTCGACCGATGGATATCGGTGCTCTTTTGGCGGGAAAAGTGGAAACCCTGGAGGTTTACCGAAAGCCCCGGGTGGGAATCCTGCCCACGGGCTCTGAAATTGTTGATGTGGGAGACGGTAAGGAGGCGGGAAAGATCATCGACTCCAACTCCTATATGTTTGAAGGTATGACCGAAGAGGCAGGGGGCATTCCGAAGCGCTACGGGGTTACCGAGGATGACTATGCTTTATTGAAGGAAAGAATTCTACAGGGGGTCCGGGAAAATGATGTTTATGTTATCAATGCCGGTTCCTCAGCAGGGAGTAAGGATTTTACCGGCGATGTGATCAAAGAACTGGGAGAAGTACTGATTCACGGAGTGGCTATTAAACCGGGGAAACCCATCATTCTGGGGTTTATTGAAAACAAACCGGTCATCGGCATTCCCGGATATCCCGTCTCGGCGTACATCGATTTCAAATATTTTGTGCAGCCTTTGATTGAGCATCTGGCCGGAAGAAAAGCAACAACGGAAAATAACTTAACCGTCACCCTGTCCCGAAGAATCATTTCCTCCTTAAAGCATGAGGAGTTTGTCCGAATGAAAGCGGGGAAAGTGGAGGAGAACTATGTGGCCACCCCCTTAAGTCGGGGGGCCGGGGTCAGCACCTCTTTGGTTAAGGCCGACGGGATCCTTCGTATTCCCAAAGGGCTGGAGGGCTATGAAAAAGGGACCTCGGTAAACATTCAACTGATGAAGGAACCGAAGGAGATCGAAAACACCCTGGTGACTGTAGGAAGCCATGATGTGGTCATGGATCTTCTCAGTGACGAGTTGCAAAGAAACCGATGGGATGCAGGGCTTTCCTCTGCCCATGTAGGTAGTTTCGGGGGGATCCTGGCCCTGAAAAACCGGGAGTGCCATATGGCCCCGATGCATATTTTAGATGAAGAAACCGGAGTTTATAATAGAGCCATGATTCAGTCCCATTTTCCCATAGAGGACATGGGGATCATAAAACTGGTCAAAAGAAGCCAGGGACTAATGGTTCCCAAGGGAAACCCCAAAGGGATCACCGATATTTCCCATCTCTCCGGGGATGGTATACAATTTGTCAATCGTCAAAGAGGATCGGGGACCCGGATATTATTAGACTATCACTTAAAAAGACTGGGAATTTCTCCGGAGGACATTGCCGGCTATGACCGGGTTCTGACCACTCACACTGCTGTGGCCGCAGCGGTGGCCAATCAAACCGCTGATGTAGGTCTTGGAGTGTATTCGGCGGCCAAAGCTCTGGATGTGGACTTTATTCCCGTGGAATGGGAGGATTATGATCTGGTACTGCGGAAAAAGGACTTGGAGGATCCGAGGATCCTGGAAATGATTGGCCGTATTCAACAGGACACGTTTCGAAAGAAAATCGAGAACTTAGGCGGTTATCAAACCGATGAAATTGGAGAAGTGTATATTTCGATAAAAACCGAGGAGGAAATAACATGGCAAAAGTGGTATCCATCAACGTAAGTGATAAAAAAGGGGTGGTAAAGACTCCGGTGAAAGAGAGAACCTTTGTTAAGGATCACGGCATTGAAGGGGACGCCCATGGAGGGAAATGGCACCGTCAGGTGAGCTTACTTGCTCAGGAAAGCATCAACACTGCCATGGAAAAGGACGGCCTGGTGCTAACCCCGGGGATGTTTGCGGAAAACCTTACCACGGAAGGGATGGTTTTACATGAACTTCCGGTGGGAACAAAGATCCGAATCGGTGAGACCCTTCAGGAGGTCACCCAGATTGGTAAAAAATGTCACAGCAAATGTGAAATCTATTTTAAAACCGGGGACTGCGTGATGCCAAGAGAAGGGATTTTTACCGCGGTGCTCAAAGGGGGCATCGTTAAGGTGGGAGACCCCATGGAAATCATAGAAGAATAGAGGTGAATTCAATGGATAAAAAAGAAGTGGCGGAAATCCTTGAAGAAATCGCCCTGATGCTGGAGTTAAAAGGAGAGAATACTTTTAAAATCCGAGCCTACCAAAACGGAGCCCGGAGCATAGAAAACCTGGAAGAAAGCCTGGAGGTTCTGGTGAAAAACAAGGAACTGAACAAGGTTCCGGGAATCGGAAAGGGCCTTAGCGAGAATGTGACGGAACTGATAAACACCGGAGAGATGACCTATTACCGGGAACTGAAAGAGGAGTTTCCGGAAACGCTCTTTGATCTATTCAAGGTACCGGGATTGGGTCCGAAAAAGATTAAGGTTCTCTATGAAAAATTGGAAATTGAGACTTTGGGAGAACTGGAGTATGCCTGTTTGGAAAACCGGTTAACGGACTTGAAGGGCTTTGGGAAAACCACCCAGGAAAAAATCCTTCAAGGCATCGAAAACCTGAAAAAATACCGGGGTAAATACCTGGTATCTACGGGAGTGATGGTGCTGGAAGAATTGCGGGAGTATTTTCAAAAAGAGGAAAAAGTCCTGCGTTTCAGTGAAGCCGGTAGCCTCCGACGACGAAAAGAAGTGATTAAGGATGTGGATATTCTCGTTGCGGCAAAGGAGCAGGACCGTAAGTCCCTGGGGGATTACTTTAGGGCCTTTCCTCGGGTAGAGGAGGTTATTGCCCAAGGAGAGACCAAGATCAGTGTCCGGTTGGACCTTGGGATTAATGTGGATTTACGATTGGTGTCGGAATCGGAATTTCCCTACGCCCTCCATCATTTTACCGGTAGTAAGGCTCATAACACCAAAATGCGACAGATGGCCAAGAAAAAAGGACTGAAAATCAATGAATACGGCATTTTCGATGGAGATGAAAGGATTCCCGCAAAAACCGAAGCCGATCTATTTAAGGTGTTGGGCCTTTCGATGATTCCTCCGGAACTTCGGGAGGATCAAGGGGAAATTGAGGCCGGGGAAGCGGGGAACCTGCCGAAGCTGGTGGAAAAACAGGATATTAAGGGTTTGTTTCATATCCACAGCCATTACAGTGACGGTGTAAACACCGTGGAAGAAATTGTTCAGGAAGCTATGGAACGGGGTTTTCAGTATGTCGGGATATCGGACCACAGTCAGACGGCTTTTTATGCCAATGGACTGAAACTTAAGAACATTGAAAAGCAGCACCAAGAAATCGACCTTCTTAGGAAGCAGTATCCGGAGATAAAAATCTTAAAGGGCATCGAGTCCGATATATTAAAGGACGGCAGCCTGGACTATGAAGAGGAAGTGCTGGAGAAATTCGATTACATTATCGCCTCGCTCCACTCCAACTTAAAAATGGACCGGGAATTGATGACGAAGCGCCTGGTCCGAGCCATAGAAAATCCCTATACAAAAATTCTCGGGCATATAACCGGGCGGCTTCTTTTATCACGGGAGGGCTGTGACTTTGATGAAGAGCAGGTCTTTAGAGCTCTGGAAAAAAACAACGTAGCCGTGGAAATTAACAGCAACCCCCATCGGTTGGATTTGGACTGGCGCAAATGCAAACTGGCCAAAAGTATGGGGATATCCATTACCATTGATCCCGATGCCCATAAGCTTTCCGGCTTTGACCATGTGGATTATGGACTGGGGATTGCAAGGAAAGGCTGGATCGAAAAAAATGAGGTAATCAACGCAAAAGATTTTTCCGAGTTAAAAGCACAGTGGGAACTGAACCTGTAGTTTAATGGGAGGCATGGGAAAATGGAAGAAACCCTTCGTCAAGGAAGCTATGAAGACAAAGAACAGATACTGGAAATTTCCAAAACCGTGTGGGAGGGAAATGATTTTATCCTTCGAACGGTGGATACCTGGCTGGATCCGAAAACCGGTAAGATACTTGTGGTGGAAAAGAATGGTGAAATCCGGGCCTTTGCCAAAATGAGTTATTTAACAGAGAAGGACTACTGGCTGGAGGGTCTGAGGGTGAAGGAAGAGTACCGGGGCAGGGGTTATGCGAATCTGCTGACCCGTGAGATGATCCGTGAGGCAAAAAAAGAGGTCCCCCGATCCCTACGCTTTGCCTGTCACCGCAAAGCGGCAGGTAGTATTCGCTCGGGAGAAAAACACGGATTCCTGCGAAAAGCGGAACTTAATTTTATACTTTGTGAAAAATTGTCGCCGCTAAAACCGGATATTGAGATTGCCCCCCTTTCCAAGGGTCAAAACCCCTTGGAGAAACTACGAGAGTTTTCCCAGTTTCATCGCAATCAGGGCTTTTTATTTGGGAGCAAATGGAAATTTATCCCCGCCGAGGAAGGGGTGCTGAGAAAACTTCATCGGGAAGAGAGAATTCTTGTTACCAAAGAGGGTGAGGCGCTTTTAGTATATGATCACGATGGCGACGATCTACGGTTACTCTTTTACGGCGGCAAAAAGGGAGGGGTCAAACAGCTGATTTTAGCCTTGGGAGAAAGAGAACCGGGAAAGTTGATGAAAACCATGACCCCGCCGAAGTCAGCCTACAATCCGACTTTTCAGGAACTGGGTTTTCATATGAAAGGGGAAAGGGAAGTAGAACACCCTCCGAATGTTTATCTTTATGAGTATCCTTTGTAACTTTAGGCAAAGGTTACTTTTATAAAGCAGAAAGTAGAATGATAGGTTGAAGTGTAGTTGTAGTTTTGAGTGTGTAGAAATGAGGGAATGATCGATGAAAGATCTATGGAATGCAGGAAAGAAAAAGGGGAACAAGACTCCCGCTTATGAAATTTTAGCCCCGGCAGGAAGTCGGGAGGCCCTGGAGGCGGCAGTGCAAAACGGAGCCGATGCCGTATATTTATCGGGGAAGGATTTCGGAGCCAGGAAATTTGCTGCCAACTTCTCCAGGGAAGAATTGTTATCCGCATTGGATTATTGTCATGAACGGGGTGTTTCGGTGTATGTTACCGTAAACACCCTGCTGTTTAATCGGGAGTTTGGGAAGCTAAAGGAGACCCTTGATTATTACTATTCTATTGGCGTGGATGCTGTGATTGTACAGGATATGGGGGTCCTTTCCTTTATCCGCAATACCTATCCGGATTTGGATATCCACTGCTCTACCCAAATGTCGGTCCAAACCGTGGAGGATATTCGTTTCTTGGAGTCTCTTGGGGTTAAACGGGTGGTTCTCGGCCGGGAGATGTCCCTAGAGGAGATCCGCCGGGCAAAAAACGAGACCCATGTGGAATTGGAGGTTTTCATCCACGGAGCGCTTTGCATCTCGGTATCAGGACAGTGCTTAATGAGTAGCATGATCGGCGGGAGAAGCGGTAACCGTGGGAGTTGCGCCCAACCCTGTCGGCAAAAGTACACTTTATACAATGAAGATTTGCAAAAGAAGGTTCCCTCGAGTAAGGGGGACTATCTTCTCAGTCCGAAGGATCTTGCCGCCGCTGAAAACATCGCCGCTGTCATCGAATCCGGAGGATTTTCTTTGAAAATTGAAGGACGGATGAAGAAGCCGGAGTATGTAGCCACAGTGGTTCGGGTATATCGACAGTTGATCGAGGCTTCCTACGGGAAAGATTTACAGCCCAAAGAACTTGCGAAGGCCTTGGAAGATCTGACCATTTTTAATCGGGGCTTTACGAAGGGACATTTATTCGGGGACTATGGTGAAAACTATATGAGTATGAAGGTTCCGGGAAACCAGGGAATCTACATTGGAAAAGTGCTGAAACAGGATCGGTCCCGGGAAAAAATCACCATCGCCCTAGAACGGAAACTAACCCATAACGATGAAATCCAGCTACGGCGGAAAGATGGTACCGTGGGAGGGCGAGTGGAACGACTGGAGGAGCGGGGACAGGTGGTAAAACACTGTGCCGAGGGAAAAATTTGTCAAGTGAATTTCAAACATCCCGTAAGGGAAGGGGAACCGGTATATAAAACCTTTGATGAGGCTTTGATGAAGGAGGCTCGGCAAACCTACCATAAGGAATTTTTAGACATTCCCATTACCGGGGAGTTTATTTTTCGAGAGGGTCTTCCTGTACGGGGAATGCTCAGCGACGGAAGGGTAAAAGTGCTTATGGAGAGCACGGAAACTCCTCAGAAAGCCAAAGGGAAAAGTCTTACCATCAAAGGCCTTCAAAAGCAACTGTCGAAACTGGGCGGCACCCCGTATACAATGGGTCCTATTGATATAGACCTCCATGGGGAATTATTTTTGCCCGCTAAGGCGGTCAATGAGCTCCGACGGGAGTTGGTGGTAAGACTTAGTGAAGAGCGAGTACAGCGGCATCGCCGGGACTTTTTCTCCCTGAAGGTAACCGGTAGGGACTCTGTTCTCGGTAAAACAGCTTTGAATATTAGTTTCTCTGAGGAAAAAACAGAAAAGGAAAATCATAAGCCCGATGATCCGCGGGAAATCCTGTTTATCTATAGTGTGGAAAATCTTGAGCAATTAGAGAGGTTACTGGATTTACAAGGAGAGAGGATTTATTATAATGACGAAAAAACCTTGGCAGAGGCCTTCAAGATGGCAAAGCAAAAAAAATATTCCGGGGAATTAATTCCTAAGATCCATAGGAGCCTCACGGGAAAAAAACTGAATACGTATATAAAAATGCTCAACGGCGAAGAATCCTCTTCGGTCTTGATCCAATCCTTTGGCCACATCCCCGACTTCAAAGGGAAAATTTTGGCGGGAGACCTTACGTTAAATGTGGTCAATAATCGGTCCTATGAGTTTTATCGTAGTCAAGGGGTATCCCGAATCACCTTGTCTCCGGAGCTGACCTTGAATAAGATAAAAGAAATGAAGTTGGAGCCGGAAGCCACGGAAGTTTTCGGCTATGGACACCTGCCGGTAATGGGGCTCAAGCATTGCCCCGTAAGCACGGTGGTGGAGCATAGAGAAAACTGCAATGCCTGTGAAAAATATAGTTACAGCCTGGTAGATAAAAAAGAGGAGCATTTTCCCCTTCTTCGTCGGGGGCGGTGTTACATGGAGCTTTATCATTCTAAAAAGCACCTTTTGATTGAAGAGCTGGAGACTCTGAAAGAAGCAGGGGTGGGGTATTTTCGGTTAAATTTTGTAACGGAAAGCCCTGAAGAAGTGGAAAAGGTTGTTAAGCTTCACCGTAGGGTGATGCAGGAGGGACTGACTCACGATACTCGGGAAATCCTTGGAAAGATGAAAAAGGAAGGTATGACCAAGGGACATTTATATCAGGGAGTAGAATAGTAAGGACAGGGCATTTCATAAAGAAAGCGAATGGTCTGTTTTTTCTTTAGCCATTGTTTATGGTGTTTCGATGTTGCGGTTATCTTCTGTCAACGGCCACGTTGTGATCTGGCACTGCTATAAATATCGTATAGTGTATTCGGAAGGCTTGTGGTATAATAAGTAAGCAGACATAAAACTCTGAAAATTACCACAGGGGATAAAGAAAGAATATCAATTGAAGAAAAAGGCAGGTGTTTTTATGGATCGAGGGGAAATACTGAAAAAGCAGAACCGTATCGTGGTGCAACTTCTTTGGATCGCCGGCTTTCTGGCTTTTTTAAACAACTTACTTAGCGTACGAGATCCCGTTGCCGGTTCTCTGATTATCGGTGTGGTGGGAGGACTGGCCTTGATTATGTCCTATCTGGTTTATACGAATAAAATGCTCCACTCCGTTAAGTACCTTGCTATTGCGGGAATATACATCACCGTATTCGTCTTCATTGAGTTTACCCCGGGGCTCTTATCATACTTTACTATTTATATTGCATTATTCATTTTAGGTATTTATCAGGAGCAGGAAGTGATAACCATTGCCGGGATCTTAAGTATCATGGTCTCCAGCTATGCTTTTTTCATGCACAAGGAAATGATTTTCCACGAACGGTATTTCGATATGCTATCTCTGGTTTCCATTAACTTTTTTATTCTGTTGGCTTGTGTCCTGCTGATTATTCAGAG
Organism: uncultured Clostridiaceae bacterium; assembly: GCA_964613365.1. Taxonomy (GTDB): domain Bacteria; phylum Bacillota; class Clostridia; order Peptostreptococcales; family T1SED10-28; genus Isachenkonia. Next base: position 8,670 of record CAZTIJ010000089.1, read on the forward strand.
TCAGTTTGGTATACGTTTGCTACGGGATATAAAAAAGGAACAGAAAAGTTTCAAGGAATAAAGGCTTAGGAACCACCGAGGATGTATACAAATCTTCGGTGGTTTTTACCGTAAATAATTTGTATACAATAGGGTAT
>CAZTIJ010000090.1:0-8756 GCA_964613365.1 uncultured Clostridiaceae bacterium
TCACCCTTTAGAAAGGCTCTTTACCACCTATGGCCTCGGCCACCTCCACGACGGCGACCGCCGCCCCGTTGAAAAGTTTCTCCCTCTTCAAATTCGAGGCTTCGTTCTTCTAGCATCTCTTTATACCCTTGGGCCTCTTCTTCCGAGATTTCTCCCGCCTTCACCGCTTCATCGATTCGCTCTTTTCTATCTTCCAACCACTGTTGTCGATACTCTTCACCATCGAAATCCTCTCCATATTCATCAAAGAATGGGCAGTGCTCCGGTCCTCCAAAGAAGGATCCTTGTCCTCGGCTCCAGTCCTCTCTTTCCACGTTTCTTCGGTGATGTCTTCCCATGCCTCCAAAGAAGCCGTCAAACCTTGGACCGGATCTGAAAAACTCCCCTTCTCCTTCGGTAAAGCTATCGGCAAAAGCAAAGCCGGTCATCAGTAGTAACGCCGCTGTAACCAGGGCAATCATCATTTTTTTGTTTCTCATGATTTATTCCTCCTTGTTTTTTTAATAGGATACCCATAAGGGTTCCCCTCATGCTGTAAAACCATTGTACAATATATTTGTGACAGCTCTGTGACAAACAAAAGAATTTTTATTAACAAAAATTCTTTCAACACTAGTACTTTTTCACTAGGATATCCCTTTTCCTATTGGTTTTCTTATGGTTTTTTTGGTATACTAAATAAATCATAAAGATTTTCGAAGTTTCCCCCAGCTTTCTTCTCAAAGATCTTTAAATTCGGAAAAGGAGCGTTACCATCCTATGAAAAACAGAGCCCGCATTCTTTTAATCCTTGCCTTAACCGTTGTGGTCCTTATCGGCGCCGGGATCTACAGCTACCTTACCTTTATCCCCGATTACCTTTCCACAGGAGCCAACGAAGAAACCGTCACCGTGGTAATTGACGACGGAGACAGCCTTCGAACCGTGGCCAACACCCTCCACGACGAAGGAGTGATCCGAAACCGCTACTGGTTTCGACGCCAGGCAGCGGAGGAAGGAGTGGACCGTAGCATTCGTCCGGGAACCTATGAGATCCCCCCGAAGGAGTCCTTCCCGGAAATCTTCGAAATCCTTCAGGTAGGGGAGCAGCGGGAGTCCGTGGCGGTAACCTTTCCCGAAGGGCTGACCCTGTATCAGATGGGTGAACGGGTGGAAAACTCCGGTCTTGCCACGGCAGAGGAATTTATCGAGGCCACGGAGGAATATTATCAGAACCAGGGCCTGAGCTTTGATTCGGAACCCCTGTTTTTCACCATGGAAGGGTATCTGTTTCCCGATACCTATCACTTTGACGAGGATCAGACCGCCATGGAGATCGTTGAAATCATGGCCAATGGTATGAATCAAATCTTCAGTGCCGAGGATTACGAAAAAATGGAGGAAAGGGGCCTCACCCTCCATGAGATTCTCACCAAGGCCTCGTTGATTGAACGGGAAACCGCCTTCGACGAGGAAAGCGATTTGATCGCCGGCGTTATTGAAAACCGCCTGAACCGGGAAATGCGGCTGCAAATTGATGCCTCGGTGATTTACGCCGTGGGGGAAGGAAAAGAGCACATTACCCGGGTACTTTACGAACACCTGGAAGTGGACAATCCCTACAACACCTACCGCTTTCCGGGCCTTCCCCCGGGACCCATTGCCGCCCCGGGAGAGTCTTCCATCCGAGCCGCCATGGAACCGGCGGAGCACAATTATTTATTCTATGTGGTAGGGGAGGAAGGCCATGTATTCGCCGAGACCTACGATGAACACTTAGAAAACGTGGCGGCCTACCGGGAAATCCAGGAAGGGGCCGAAGAAGAGGTGATGGAGGAGGCTCCATAACCGGACCCTTACGATTTTCGGAAAAAACTTGCAACCTTGAAAAGATCCTCCCCTTGAGCGGAAAACCATGGAAAAGATCGAAAAAAAAAGATCGGGGCATTGATTCCCCGATCTTTTTATTTTGCTTGGTTTTTTACTTGGTTTTTTCCTCATTTCATTTCCTGTTACTCATTTTTTTGCTATTGCTCACTTCTTTTCCTCTTGTGCTGTTGATGATCTATGGATGACAGGCTTCCATCATCGCTTAGTTGATTCCAAGAATAACCGCCACACTCATGAAGATCACTCCCGATAAGAACCACATACCCATAAGGGGTAGGATCCACCGGAACCATTTTTCATAGGGGATCTTGGCAATGGCCAGATAGCTCATCAGTACTCCGGAAGTGGGGATGATGGAGTTGGTGAATCCGTCCCCAAACTGATAGGCAAATACGGCGATTTGTCTCGGCATTTCCAACAGATCCGCCAAGGGGGCCATGATGGGCATGGTGGTTGCCGCCTGACCGCTTCCCGATGGAATAAAGAAGTTCAGAACCAGCTGCACCACAAACATCAGGTTTGCCGCCATGACATCCGGAAGTCCGGATATGGATTCTCCCATGGCAAAGATTACGGTATCAATAATCAGTCCCTGTTCCATTACCACAAGGATTCCCCGGGCGATTCCCACCACCAGGGCTCCGAATACTATGGTTCTGGCTCCGTCCACGAAATTACCGGCAGTACGGCTGGGACCGATGCCTCCCGCCAGGGATGCAAACAGACCCATCATAAAGAAGATGGAGGTCAATTCTTTAATATACCAACCGTATTCGATGATTCCATAGATCATGACACCGAAACCGGCGAGTACCACCAGGAAGGTGAATATATGCCATTTCGTGAAATCCGGAATGTTGGAAAGGTCCAAGGTGGATTCCGTGTTCTTCTCCAACTCCGCCACCAAGCTTTTGGAAGGATCTTTTTTGACCTTCATGGCATAACGCATGGTATATATTGCGGCAATCACCAGGGTTACCACCAAGATAATGATCCGGTACCAGGCGGCGGAATAAATGGGGATTTCCGCAATTCCCTGGGCCACCCCGACGGTAAAGGGATTGGCCACTCCACCGGTAAAACCTGCGGCGGCTCCCAACGCAATCATGGCGGTTCCTACAATGGCGTCATATCCCAGGGCTCTGGCCAGGGCCACGCCGATGGGAACAAAGACGATAACCTCCTCCGCCATACCGATGGTGGCCCCCCCCACGGAGAATATGGCCATCAATACGGGGATCAGGATAATCCCCCGGTCCTTCAGGGCCACGGCCACCTTACCGATGCCCGCGTCCACGGCTCCCGTACCTTGGATCATGGCGAAGGCCCCTCCTACGATCAGGATAAAGAAAATGATACTGGATGCGGCTTCCATGCCGTTAAAGATTGCGGTAAACAAATGATCTTCACTGAAAGAGAAAAAGGGCACCGGGTTGGGATCCAAGTATTCGAAGGACTCGGCGTCCACAACCATTCTTCCCGTATTGGGATCTTCCACCCGCTCGTATTCTCCTGCGGGAATGATGTAGGTTCCAATAAAGGCGATGATAATAATGGTAAAAATAATAACATAGGTGTGAGGTACTTTGAAAATCTTTTTCTTTTCTGTCACTGTATTCACTCCTTTTCAGTATTTTTCCCCGATTTTATGCAGAATCATGCATAAAAATAAAGGGGCATACTTTAGCTATACCCCTTTTGCCCTTAGATTAACCCTTTTTTTTTTATTTTTTCCTCTAGTCTTCCTCTTTGATTTCCACCACTTCATAGCCCTGGTCCTCAATGGAAAGCCGGATTTTTTCATCGGGGAGATCTTCCTTTAGGGTAATCTCTACCCGTTCATCCTCTAAGTCCACCTGTACATCTTCGACCTCTCCAAAATCTGCGAGACCGCCTTTCACTGCGGATACGCAGTGCATGCAGCTCATTCCCTTAACAATCAGTTTTTTCTTCATTCCATAAACCTCCTTTTATAATATCTCTCTTCGAATCCCTGCTATGGGCACCTGCCTAGGAAGATCTTTTTAACCATGACAAGGCCCTTACTTTGTCAATCGCTTTACGGTTTTTAACACTTCCTCAATGACCTCATCTTCACCCTGCTGCAGTTGCGCCTTGACACAGTGTTTGATGTGATTATCCAACAGCACCAGCTGTACCGACTTCAAGGCGGACCGACTGGCTTCGATCTGATTGATTACGTCATCACAGTAGGTGTCCTGCTCAATCATTTTTCGAATGCCCCGAAGCTGTCCTTCAATGCGGCTCATTCGATCCAATAGGGCTTTTTGCTTTTTCGCGGCTTCCGTTGTGGGCATCTTTTCCGAGGTGGGAGCAATCCTATCTTCCATTTTTCACGCCTCCTAAGCTTTCACCCTGGTTTTGATCAGGATTTACTTACACTATACCATACCCCTATCGGGTATGTAAAGGGCTTTGCTCCCGACCTTCCACACCGCAAAAGTCCGCGGCGGTTAAGAAATAGACCTCCACCGCTTCTTTCAACTCCTGCACCGCCACCTGTTCATTTTTGGTATGGGAATAGGAAATATTCCCCGGTCCGTATACGATGGTGGGAATTTTCCCGAAGTTGAATAACAGGGAGGCATCGGTCCATCCCCTTTTCGTGGACAGGGTGGGTTCTTTTTCAAGGACGGTTCCCAGGGCCCGGGTCAGGGACCGGGTAATGGGATCCTCCAAAGAGGTGGCCAGGGGGAGATGGTCCAGGGTCAGCATGTTGTTTTCCATCCGTCGAATTTCTGCACTGAAGCTCTCATCCTCTTTTTTCAGCTGATCAATAATCCCCTGGTACTCCTGAATTACGGACTGGGGCGTTTCCCCGGGGACGTATCGTCGATCCAGCTGTATCATGCATTTTCCCGCCACGGTACTGGGTTGGATCCCTCCGTTGATATGGCCGAAATTCATAACGGAGTTTCCCATCAGCGGATGACTTCTTTCCTTTATTTTCGGATAGAGTTCCTCTTTTACCCGCTGGATAAAGTCGGCGGCCTTTTCAATGGCGTTTACCCCTAAGTGGGGCATGCCTCCATGGGCGGCCTTTCCTTCTATTTCAATTTCCAGCCACTCCAGCCCCCGATGGCCGGCGGAGTACTGATAACTTGAGGGTTCCCCTACGATGGCACCGTCGGCCTGAATGCCGTCCTTTACGATTTTTTCCGTCCCTTCACTTTTTTCCTCCTCACCGACCACTCCCGTAAAAATCACATCCCCTTTCAGCTTCATGCCGGAATCTTTCAACGCCAGGAGCATGGTCACCATGGAGGCGATGGGCCCTTTCATATCCACGGCTCCCCGTCCCCGGATCATGCCCTCCACCAGTTCTCCGCCGTAGGGGTCGAAGTCCATCTCCCCCGGGGGAACCGTATCCAGGTGACCGTTCAGCAGCAGATTTTTCCCGCCGCCACTGCCTTTTAAGGTGGCAATCACATTGACCCGGCCATCCATGACCTCGTCGATTTTTACTTCCAGTCCCCGTTCCCGCAAATACGCTCCGAGGAACAGCCCCACTTCCCGCTCCCTTCCGGGATGATTCACATGACTGGGAATTCGGATCAGTTCCCTTGTCAGATGGATCAGGTCTTCTTCCCGGTAATGCTTTTGGATAAAGCCCTGTAAAGATTTCATCCTTGGATCCCTCCTTTTTCCATCGGTTACCAGCAACGTTCTTTTATTATCCTTTTTCATACCCTATTATCTAGACACTCAAAACGTGAAGGGATAAGATTTTTGACCGGGGCTGTGTTATAATATAATAAATTGGAAAGGTTCAGTAAATTTGGTGAATAGATTCTAAAATCACGGGAGGTGGGATCAATGTATGATGTGAAAATAATCAATGGACAAATCCCCAACTTTGACACCGGAACTTTGTCCCGACAGGATATCGGGATTCAGGACGGAAAAATCCGGGACCTGGGCAAGAATCTGGGACCGGCAAAGAAAATTCTCGACGGCGAAGGCAAAGTGGTTGCTCCGGGTTTTGTGGACATTCACATGCACGAAGAATTTTTGCAGGAAGGCGCCAATGAAATCCACTATGATATTTCCAATCACATGGCCTTGATGGGTGTGACCACGGCCCTGGCGGGGAACTGCGGTAATAATCGGATGGATATGAGTTTTTTCTCCCAGTACATTGCCAAGTACGGGGCACCGGTGAATTATCTTTCCCTGATCGGCCATAACTACCTTCGAGAACAGGTGGGCATTGAAGACCGCTACCGGGAAGCCACGGAGGAAGAAATTGATCAAATGAAGGAACTGCTCCAAAAGGCCCTGGATCTGGGAGTGGTGGGGATTTCCTTCGGTTTGGAGTATTCTCCGGGGGTTACGATACAGGAAGTGGAAAAACTCATTGAACCGTTTAGGAATCAGAACCTGCTCTTGGCGGCCCATTACCGCAAGGATGCAAAATACGCTTTGGAGGCCGTGGAGGAGATGATTGAAATCTCCCGGCGAAGCGGACTGCCCATGCAAATATCCCATATTTCCAGTTGCGCCGCCTTCGGAATGATGGATGAAGCCCTGGCCATGATTGAAAAGGCCCGGGGGGAAGGATTGGATATTACGGTGGATACTTACCCCTATAATGCTTTCAGTACCTTTCTGGGCTCCGCGGTGTTTGACGAAGGATGCTTCGACCTTTGGGGAAAGGGTCCGGAAATCATCCTGCTGACGGAGGAACCCTACCGGGGACAGTACTGCGACAGAGCCCTGTTTGAAAAAGTTCGGAAAGAGCGTCCCGATATGCTGGTGGCCGCCTTTGCCATGGAGGAAAAGGACATCGACCTTTCGGTCAAGGCCCCCGGGGTAATGATTGCCAGTGACGGTCTCCTTAGAGACGGCCAGGGACATCCCCGGGCAGCGGGAACCTTTCCCAGGGTCCTGGGAAAATATGTCCGGGAAAAAGGTTCCCTTTCCCTGATGGAGGCCCTTTATAAAATGACCCTGCTTCCCGCCGCCCGCCTGGGCCTCAGCCATCGAAAGGGAAAGGTGAAACCGGGGTATGATGGGGATCTGGTCATCTTTGATCCAAAAACCGTAAGGGACCGGGCAACCTTTGAGGAACCCACCCTTCCCCCAGAGGGCATCGACTACGTTCTGATCAACGGGGAAATTGCCGTAAAGGGACAGCGGTTGCTTCGAAACAACCTGGGTACTTTTTGGACCCGCCAAAAAGAAAACCATGGGGAAGGATTCCGGTAATACGCCTTATAAAAATACAATTTATGATAAAGGAGCGCTGATTATGACAAAATCCCTAAACCAAAGAGCCCTTGACCATGCCGAGGCTCTAAAAAGCCAGTTGAAAAAACTGAGCGATGACATCTACGCCAATCCCGAGCTGGGTTATGAAGAACATTTCTCCGCCGGTGCCCATAAGGATCTTCTGGAGAAACACGGTTTTACGGTGGAAATGCCCTATATGGATATGGATACCGCCTTTAAGGCCACCTTTGACACCGGTCGGGAAGGCCCCACCATCGCCTATTTATCGGAATACGACGCTCTGCCCGGCATCGGCCACGGATGCGGACACAACCTGTTGGGCACCACCAGTACCGGCGCCGCCGTTCTCCTTCGTTACCTTGAGGACTTCCGGGGAAAAATTATTGTCTTCGGTACCCCGGCGGAGGAAACCAGCGGCGGAAAGGTGGACATGGTGAAAAACGGAGCTTTTGAAGATGTGGATGCGGCGCTGATGGCCCATCCCGGGGACAGCCATATGCGAAGCGGTAAATCCCTGGCCTTAGAGGCCCTGGAATTCAAATTCACCGGCCGAACCTCCCACGCCGCCTCCCCGGAGAAAGGAATCAATGCTCTGGACGGTGTGATCCTAATGTTTAATAACATCAATGCCCTTCGGGAACACATCCTACCCTCGGCAAGAATTCACGGAATCATTACCCGGGGTGGTGAGGCCGCGAATATCGTTCCGGGAGAAGCCGTGGCCCAGTTTTATATCCGGGCCACCAGCAAAACCTATTTAACGGAACTCAAAGAGAAGGTTCTCAATTGTGCCAAGGCGGGAGCTCTGGCCAGCGGAGCGGATATGGAGTATTACAACTACGAAAAACCCTATGATAATCTGGTTACCAACCAAACATTATCGGACCTTTATACGGAACAGTTACGGTCCCTGGGGGTCAAGGAAATCAAAGAGGAAAAAGGAAGCACCGGCTCCTTGGATATGGGGAATGTCTCCCATGCGGTGCCCGCCATTCACCCCTATTTTGATATTATCGAGTCCGGAGACGTCTCCGCCCATACCGTGGAATTCCGGGATGCCACAAAAACCGATTATGCCTTCGACTCCATGATCCAAACCTTGACGGCCCTGGCCTTAACAGGGGTCAAACTATCCCAGGACCGGGAGCTGCTCGAACGAATTCGGGAAGAATTCCAGAATACACCTAAATAAACGAAAATTATAAACGACAATCTTCCAAAAAAGTACCCGAAGGCCATGAAATTACAGGGCCCTCGGGTACACTTTTTTGAAGAAACTAAAAAACACCGACATTCTAGAGACAGGCTCTAAAACTCGGTGGTATCACGGTAGAAACTCTATATTAAACGTCGCGACGACCTACTCTCCCGGGCAGTCACCCGCCAAGTACCATCAGCGCTAAAGAGCTTGACTTCTGTGTTCGGTATGGGAACAGGTATGACCTCTTTGCTTTTGTCACGACATATTAAACCTTTTTTCTTCTTTATCTTCCTGTATTCAGTCGGACTGAATATTGCGGGATAAGAATATTTCCGGTTTTATTTCTAACGTCTGGCTTAGCCATGATTGAATTTTTCCAAAGAAAAGCCGCGACGACCTACTCTCCCAGGCAGTCACCCGCCAAGTACCATCA